>NZ_JBFAHW010000013.1:0-161751 GCF_040654355.1 Streptomyces sp. NPDC050704
GGTGCCAAGGTCATCACTCCCCCTCCTCGGCCACGGGCCCGGCCGGGTGGGCGGACCCCCATGACGGAGGAGCGGCCCGCCGTCTCTGCCGGCCCCGATGAGCCCCGACTCACCGGGCCAGTGGAGCGACCACCCAGCGACGTGTGGTGAACCCGCTGCCTGCCTGGGCGTTGTAGGCCCAGACCTGGACATCGGCGTCCTCGTGGGCGTACCTCAGCGGTGATGCCGTCGCGAGACTCCTCGCCCGCTCCCCGTTTCCAGCGGGCGAGGCGGCCCCAAAATGTCACCGCCGGAGGGATTTGCCCAGCTCGCATTCCGGCCATAGCGACTGCGCCACGGGCATATCGCGCCGCCTCACCCGGCGCTGTGGTGTGGGCGGCACCGGTCGCACGGGCAGCGCCCCCCGCCCCGAAAATGGGCTGCGGTCCACGGTGCGAACCGCCCACACTGTTCGTATCGGACACCGCGCACCAGCGCGCCCCGCTCGAACACCCACCTGGAGCCACTGCGTGCAGGCAGCCGTCACCGTCACCCCCGCCCGTGTACCGGAGCTGCTGCTCGGTCTCGCGACCGTGCGGCCGGTCTTCGTCTGGGGCGCCCCCGGCATCGGAAAGTCGTCCCTGGTGAGGGAGTTCGCCGAGTCCCTGGGTCTGGAGTGCGTGAGCCTGCTGGGTACGCAGCTGGCGCCGGAGGACCTGATCGGCGTACCGCAGATCCGCGACGGCCGTTCCGTCTTCTGCCCGCCCGAGGCCATCGCCCGCGACGAGCCGTACTGCCTGTTCCTGGACGAGCTGAACGCGGCGACGCCGGACGTCCAGAAGGCCTTCTACTCGCTGATCCTCGACCGCCGCATCGGCAACTACGAGCTGCCGGCGGGCTCGATCGTGATCGGCGCCGGCAACCGCGCGACGGACAACGCGCTGGCGCGCCCGATCGCCTCGGCGCTGGTCAACCGGCTCACGCATGTGCACCTGGAGGCGTCCCCGAAGGACTGGCTGGTGTGGGCGGCGGCGAACGACATCCACCCGTGGGTGCTCGACCACCTCACCGACCGCCCCGACCACCTGTGGTCCAAGCCGCCGAAGACGGAGGAGCCCTTCTCCACTCCCCGCTCCTGGCACATGCTCTCCGACGCGCTGCACTCCTTCGGCCCGACGCTCGACGAGACCACCCTGAAGGTGATCGCGCACGGCACGCTGACGCCCGCGCACGCGGTCGCCTTCTGCGGCTATGTGAAGATCGTCCGCAGCCGGTTCGGCATCGAGGCCATCCTCAAGGGCGAGGCCCGCTGGCCGAACCGCGTCGAGGACCGCGACCTGCTGTACTACCTCGCGGAGTCCTTCCGCGGCCGCCTCATCAAGGAGCTCCCCGCCAGCAAGGAGCACGTGAGCGCCAACGGCCGGCAGGCCGCGTACCGGGCCAAGTCCCTCCTCGTCCAGCTCGCCGAGATCTCCGTCGAGGTGGCCCAGACCGTCATCGCCTCGGACCGCGACGGCAACCCGGTCCTCCCCGCCTGGTTCCTGGTGGAGGCGGCCCGCGACATGCCGCGACTGGTGGAGGCACGGCGGTGAGCCGTGCCCGCAAGCGGGCCGCCGCCAAGCCGGACCCCGCCACGGAGGCGTTCCTGGCCGGGATGAGGCTGGTGTCGGCCAACCCGGCACTCGCCGCGCTCCCCTGCAAGCCGTGCCGTGTGGAGACATGCGGGGTGGCGCCGCGGGACGGGCTCGTGCGGATCGACTCCAACGGGCACCTGCACGCGCACCCCACCCGCAGGGCCGAGCCCGCCGAGTGGGCCTGGGCCGTCGCGCACGGGCTCATCCACCTCGGCTTCGGGCACGTACCGGCCCTGTCCGTCGAGCGCGAGCAGCCCGACCGGTTCGACCTCGCCGCGCGCTGCGCCGTCGTCAACCGGTTCCTGCTCACCTTCCCGGTCGGCCGCACCCCCGACGACCTGCCCGCCTCCTACCCGGGCGGCGACGAGGAGCAGCTCGCCGCGCGCTGGCGCCGCGACGGCATCCCGCCGGCGTACGCGAACTGCGGCACCGCGGGCGGGGAGCCGGACCAGTTGCTCCTGCGCTGGGACGACGGAACATGGCCGCCCGCCGGTCAGGCCCCCGACTGGCAGCTCGCCTTCGCGCACGCGCTCACCCGGACCATGCGCACCGCGATGGACATGGCGGGCGGCCGCCGCGACTCCATGACCGGCGCGCCGACCCCGCTGCGCCCCTGGGAGCGGGCGCTGAGCTGGTTCGTGTCCTCGTACCCGCTGCTCGGCGGCATCGCGGCCGGTATCACCCTCGTCGCGGACGCCGAACTCGCCCGCGCCCACGGCATTTCCGTCGCCGCGGTCGACACGGAGGCGGCCGAGATCTACGTCAATCCGCTGCGGGAACTCGACGACGAGGAGTGGCGGTTCGTCCTCGCGCACGAGATGCTGCACGCCGCACTGCGCCACAGCGACCGCTGCGGCGGCCGCGACCCGTACCTCTTCAACGTCGCCTGCGACTACGTCATCAACGGCTGGCTGCGGGAGATGCAGGTCGGCACGATGCCCGAAGGGCTGCTGTACGACCGGGAGTTGAAGGACCTCTCGGCCGAGGAGGTGTACGACCGGATCGCCTCCGACCTGCGCGGCAGGCGACGCCTCGCCACCCTGCGCGGGAAGGGCGTGGGAGACATCCTCGGCGGCCCCCTCGGCTCGCCCCGCGACTATGTGGACCTCGACGAGTTCTACCGCCGCGGCCTGAGCCAGGGCCTCGACCTGCACCAGGGGCAGGACCGCGGCCTGCTGCCCGGCGGACTCGTCGAGGAGATCCGTGCGCTCAGCCATCCGCCGCTGCCCTGGGACGCCCGACTGGCCCGCTGGTTCGACGAGTTCGTGCCCCGCCCCGAGCCCGTACGGACGTATGCGCGCCCGTCCCGCCGTCAGGCGGCAACTCCCGACATCCCGCGCGCGGGACGCTATTTCCCGCCCGAGGAGATCGCCCGCTGCACCTTCGGCGTCGTCCTCGACACCTCCGGTTCCATGGACCGCACGCTGCTCGGCAAGGCGCTGGGTGCGATCGCCTCGTACGCCGAGGCCCGCGACGTACCGGCCGCACGCGTCGTCTTCTGCGACGCGGCCCCGCACGACGCGGGGTTCCTGCCCGTCACGGAGATCGCCGGGCGGGTACGGGTGCGCGGCCGCGGCGGCACGGTCCTGCAGCCCGGAATCGACCTGCTGCACCGTGCCGAGGACTTCCCGCCCGGCGCGCCGGTCCTGGTGATCACCGACGGGTACTGCGATGTGCTGCGGGTCCGCCGCGAGCACGCGTACCTGATTCCACAAGGTCGTTCGCTGCCGTTCACCGCACGGGGGCCGGTCTTCCGCGTGTGCTGAGCCGGAGTGTGATCGGATAGTGCTACGGATCCCGGAACCGGGACCTGATCGAAAGGGATTCCTCGTGGCTACCTCGCGCTCCGCACACACCGTGTGGGAAGGCAATCTGTTCAAGGGCAACGGCGTCGTCACCTTCGACTCCTCCGGCAGCATCGCTGAGCAGCCGGTGACGTGGGCGTCGCGCGCCGAGGAGGCGAACGGCAAGACCAGCCCGGAGGAGCTGATCGCCGCCGCTCACTCCAGCTGCTTCTCGATGGCCTTCTCGAACATCCTCGACAAGGCCGGCACCCCGCCGACCAAGCTGACCACCTCGGCCGACGTGACCTTCCAGCCCGGCGAGGGCATCACCGGCATCCACCTCACCGTCGAGGGCACCGTGCCCGGCCTCGACGAGGAGGCCTTCGTCGCCGCGGCCGAGGACGCGAAGGTCAACTGCCCGGTGAGCCAGGCGCTGACCGGCACGACGATCACGCTGTCGGCGAAGCTCGCCTGACGTTCGCACCTCCACCGATGCCGCGCCCCTGTGAGGGGCGCGGCATCAGTGCTTCCAGGGGTTGACAAGAAGGCACTCAAGTTTTGTGATGGAGGTCAGGAAGTCCTGGCGGAAGGGGACGGACATGGCGCGTGCGGTCGGGATCGATCTCGGTACCACGAACTCGGTGGTGGCCGTGCTGGAAGGGGGTGAGCCCACCGTCGTCGCCAACGCGGAGGGCGCGCGCACCACGCCCTCGGTGGTGGCCTTCGCCAAGAACAACGAGGTCCTCGTCGGCGAGGTCGCCAAACGGCAGGCCGTGACGAACATCGAGCGCACCGCGCGCTCCGTCAAACGCCATATGGGCGACCCGAGTTGGCGGTTCCCCGACAGCGGCACCATCGACGGTACCCGCTACCGGGCGCAGGAGCTGTCCGCGCGCGTGCTGCAGAAACTGAAGCGGGACGCCGAGGCGTATCTCGGTGAGGACGTCACGGACGCCGTGATCACCGTGCCCGCCTACTTCGACGACACCCAGCGCCAGGCCACCAAGGAGGCCGGCGAGATCGCGGGCCTCAAGGTCCTGCGGATCATCAACGAGCCGACGGCCGCGGCCCTCGCGTACGGGCTCGACCGCGGCGAGGAGCAGACCGTCCTCGTCTTCGACCTGGGCGGCGGCACCTTCGACGTCTCGCTCCTTGAGATCGGCGAGGGCGTCATCGAGGTCAAGGCCACCAACGGCGACACCCAACTGGGCGGCGACGACTGGGACCAGCGGGTCGTCGAGCACCTCGTCAAACGCTTCAAGGGCTCGTACGGTATCGACCTCGGCCAGGACAAGATGGCGCTCCAACGCCTGCGCGAGGGCGCCGAGAAGGCCAAGATCGAGCTGTCCTCGTCCACCGAGACGACCATCAACCTGCCGTACATCACCGCCACCGGCGAAGGCCCGCTGCACCTCGACGAGAAGCTGACGCGTGCTCAGTTCCAGGAACTCACCGCCGACTTGCTCGACCGCTGCAAGAACCCCTTTCACCAGGCGGTCAAGGACGCGGGCGTGAAGCTCTCGGCGGTCGACCACGTCATCCTCGTCGGCGGCTCCACCCGGATGCCCGCGGTGACCGAGCTGGTCAAGGAACTCACCGGCAAGGACCCGCACAAGGGCGTCAACCCGGACGAGGTCGTGGCCCTCGGCGCGGCCCTCCAGGCGGGTGTCCTGCGCGGTGACGTGAAGGACGTCCTCCTCCTCGACGTCACCCCGCTGTCCCTGGGCATCGAGACCAAGGGCGGCATCATGACGAAGCTCATCGAACGCAACACGACCATTCCCACGAGGCGTTCGGAGATCTTCACCACCGCCACCGACAACCAGCCGTCGGTCGGCATCCAGGTCTTCCAGGGCGAGCGTGAAATCGCCGCGTACAACAAGAAGTTGGGGGTCTTCGACCTCACCGGCCTGCCGCCCGCCCCGCGCGGGGTGCCGCAGATCGAGGTCGCCTTCGACATCGACGCCAACGGCATCATGCACGTCTCGGCGAAGGACCTCGCCACGGGCCGCGAGCAGAAGATGACCGTCACGGGCGGCTCCGCGCTCGCCAAGGACGACATCGACCGCATGATGCGCGAGGCCGAGCAGTACGCCGACGAGGACCGCAGGCGCCGCGAGGCGGCCGAGACCCGCAACCAGGCCGAACAACTCGTCTACCAGACGGAGAAGTTCATCCGCGAGAACGACGAGCGGATCCCGGCCGACACGAAGACCGAGGTCGAGTCCGCCATCACCGAACTGAAGGGACTCCTGGAGAGCGCGGACGGCGCCGACACGAGCACCCTGCGCACCGGCGTCGAGAAACTCGCCACCGTCAGCCAGAAAATGGGCCAGGCGATGTACGCCCAGACCCAGCAGCCCCCCTCGGAGGACCAGCCCGACCAGCAGCCCGGCACCGAACAGCCCGCACCGTCGGACGAGGAGGGCGTGGTCGACGCAGAGATAGTCGACGAGGAGAAGGGCAGCGAGAACACGAAGGGCGGCGCGGCCTGAGCCCTCCAAGGGGCGCCCCCTGGAGGGGCGCGGGGAACTGCGCGACCAGCCCACGACGACCGTCAGCCAACAGACAACCGGAATCCCGCTCCCCCCGCGGAGCGAACCGTCAGAAGTCCGCCCGGCGCTCCCGAATCAACTCCACGGTCCGCTGGGCGGTCGCCGCCCCGGTCGTCATGTGGTCCAGGACCTCCAGATGCGCGGCGACCTCCTTGCGCGAGTCGAGATAGAGCGCACCGGTCAGATACTCGCTGTAGACCATGTCCGGCAGCTCCGGCTCCGCGAAGCGGAACAGCACGAACGGCGCGTACGTCCCCGGATGCGGGCCGGCCTCGAACTCGGCGATCTGCAACGTGATGTGGTCGTTCTCGACGACCTCCAGCAGATGGTCCAACTGGTCCGCCATCACCTCGGGCCGGATACTGACCGGCCGCCGCAGGACCGTTTCCTCCATGATCACCCACAGGTGGGGAGGGTCGTTTCCGGTCAGCAGTTTCTGCCGGGCCAGCCGCAGCGACACATGGCGTTCGATCTCCTCGGGCCCGGTCTGCCCGACCGTGCCCGCCTCCAGCACGGCACGCGCGTACTCCTCGGTCTGCAACAGCCCCGGCACGAAGTGCGGCTCGTACGACCGGATGATCGAGGCCGCCTGCTCCAGACTCACATGCAGACTGAACCAGTCCGGCAGGACGTCGTGGTAGCGCTGCCACCAGCCGGGCTGGTTCGCCTCCTCGGCCAGCGAGACGAAGGCCGCGATCTCGTCGTCGGGCACGCCGTACGTCGACAGGAGCACCTGGACGTACGGGATCTTCAGCGCGACCTCGGCCATCTCCATCCGGCGGATGGTCGCACCCGTGACACGCAGGATCCGCGCGGCCTCGTCCCTCTTCAGACCGGACGCCTCACGCAATTCCTGAAGCCGTCTTCCCAGCACGACCTGCCCAACGGTCGGCGCCGGACGCCTCTCACTCACGCCACGCCTCCCCATGCGCCGAGCATGGCCAGAAGTGTGCCATGTTCCCGCTCAACCCTCACGTGATCGGGCGCGTCATCTTCACCTCTGCCCTTTCCCTCCTCTTCCGGTGCCCTCACCTCCGCCATTACTTCGTGGGTAATCGACCGGCTCCGCGGCGCCCGGCATGGTGGCCATACCGGTTCCCGGGCCGGCGCACTCCGGTCCGGGAACCGGGTCCACCGACCTGCTCCGACCCGACCTCGACGGAGGGTGATCCGCCATGTCCGCAACCCAGCTCGCATCGCTGGCCCGCACCACCGAGCCGCAGACCATGCTGCGCCGCTTCCTGGCGCTCGACGCCGCGGTGACCGGCGCGAACGGCATCGCCTACCTCACCGTGTCCGGCCCGCTGGGGCGGCTGCTCGGCGTCGACTCGGGGCTGCTGCGCACGCTCGGCCTGCTCCTCACGGTGTACGCGGCGGGCGTCGCCTGGGCGGCCTCCCGTCGCCGGCCGCCGGTCTTCCCGGTGCGGGCGGTGATCGAGATCAACCTCGCCTGGGCGGCCCTGAGTTTCGTCGCGCTCGCCGTATGGCTGTCACCGAGTACCGCGGGAGCGGTGTGGGTGCCGGTGCAGGCGCTGACCGTGGCGGGGTTCGCGCTGCTGCAGTACGCGGCGCTGCGGGCCGTCCGGAACGACTGACGAAGGATCGGCTGACGAAGGAACGACTGCCGAGGGAACGGCTGACAGAGCCTCAGGACATCAGCGAGTGCAGGTACTTGACCGTCGCCGGGTCGGCCGGGAGCAGCGTCTCGATGGCCAGCTCGGCGACCGTCACGTCCATGGGCGTGTTGAACGTCGAGATGGACGAGATGAAGGACAGCACCAGGCCGTCGTGCTCGATCCGCATCGGCAGCGCGAATTGGGGCACCTGCTCCACGGGTTCCCCGTCGCTCTCCGCGGAGGAGTGTTCCTGCAAAGAGGGGTGCGGATACCCAGCGACCTCCTCGTACAGCGCGCGCAGTGGTTCCGAGCGGCGCAGGGCGATGTCCCGTTCCATCTGGGCCAGCAGATGGCCGCGCCACTCGCGCAGATTGCGGATCCTGGGCGCCAGGCCCTCCGGGTGCAGCGTCAGCCGCATCGCGTTGAGCGGAGGCGCGAGCAGGTGCTCGGGGAGACCGTCGAGCAGCATCGCGATGCCCCGGTTGGCGGCGACGACGTTGTACGTGGCGTCCACGACGAACGCCGGGTAGGGCTCGTAGCCCTGGATCAGCCGCTCCACGCCCTCGCGCAGCGCGTCAAGGGCCGGGTCGTCCAGCGGGGTCTCCGGGTAGTGGGGCGCGTAACCGGCCGCCAGAAGAAGGGAGTTGCGCTCCCGCACCGGTACGTCCAGGTGCTCGGCCAGCCGCAGCACCATCTCCTCGCTCGGCCGGGAGCGGCCCGTCTCGATGAAGCTGATGTGCCGTGCCGACGACCCGGCGCGCAGCGCCAGCTCCAGCTGACTGACCCTGCGCTGCTCCCGCCAGCCGCGCAGCAGCGGGCCGATCCCCTTGTCGGCGCCGGATGCCGTGCCGGACGCCGTGCCGGATGCCGGGGCGGACCTGGCGGTGGACCCGTTGGCGGATGCGGCGGCGGTCATGACACGACCGTAGTCGATGCGCGGCCCGCGGGTCGATGAGCGGCCCGCACGGCCGAAACGCATACCCCGGTGGGGGTCGGGAACCCACCTGACCAGGGCCGAAACAGCCGGACTGTGGCACGCTGAAGAGATCCGCACGTCATGGCCGAAGAGAGCCGAAGAGAGCCGAAGAGAGCCGAAGAGATTCGTACGTCAGGGAAGGAGCGAGCTCATGCCCGTCGAACCGCTGTCGCAGAAGGACATCGAGGAGCGTCTCGCGGAGCTGCCGGGCTGGTCGCTCGACGGAGACCGGATCGCCCGCTCCTACCGGCTCGGCTCGCATTTCGCGGCGGCCGCGCTGGTCGTGCACATCGCCCAGGTGCAGGACGAGCTGGACCACCACTCCGACCTCACCCTCGGCTACAACACCGTCTCCCTCGCCGTGAACACGCACAGCGTGGGCGGCGCCGTCACCGAGCTGGACCTCGACCTGGCGCGCCGGGTCGAGGAGCTCGCCCCCGCGCACGGCGCGAGTTGAGCGCACCGGTGTTCGACTACAACGAGGAGGCCGTGCGGTACGACGCGTCCCGCGGCGGCGAGCCCCGTGCCGCCGCGGCCGCGGATGCCGTACTCGGACTCATCCCCGAAGGGGCGGGCAACCTCCTCGACGCCGCCTGCGGCACCGGGATCGTGACGCGGCGGCTCGCGGAGGCCGGGCTCGAAGTGACGGGCGCGGACGCGGCGTACGGCATGCTGCGGCGGGCCGCCGAGCGGGTCCCGGGACGGGTCGTGCTCGCGGATATCCGCCAACTTCCCTTCCCCGACAGCTCGTTCGGAGCCGTCTCGGCGATCTGGCTGCTGCATCTGCTGGACGACGCGGAACGTGTCGTCGCCGAGGTGGCCCGGGTACTGCGCCCCGGCGGCGTCTTCGTCACGACCGTCGACAAGGCCGCCGCGCACGACGTCGGCAGCGACATCGACGCCGTGATGGCGCCGCGTCCGCGCCGCGCCGCCCGCGACCGCTCGGACCTGGTGGCCTCGTACGCCGCCCGGCACGCCCTGGTCCCGGTGGGACGGTCGAGCTTCCGCGGCCAGGGCCGGTCCCCGGCGCGGGCGGCCGCCGACGTGCGGCGCGGTTGGTACACGCTGCTGCCGCCCGGCGACTCGCTCACCGAAAAGCTGGCGTTCCGCCTGGAGCAGCTACCGGATCAGCAAGTCCCGCGCCCTGACCCGGAGTTCAAGCTCCGGGCGTTCAAGAAGCCTTAGGAACCGTGAACTCCATGATCCAGTTGGTCAGCCACGTCTTCTCGCCGTCCACCGAGAACGCCTGCTCCCAGCGGGCCGTGCTCTCCGAGATACCCGACCACACGTACCGCACCCGCACATCCTTGCCGTCGTGTGTGTCATCGCCGTAGAACTCCCCCCGTCCGTCGGCGAATTGGCCGATCACGGGTGGGAACAGCCGTCCGGAGCGGCTGCTCGACCAGTTCAGCGCCCACTGGTCGGTATCGCGGTCGAACAGCCGCAGCGTCAACCCTTTCCACCCTTGAGCCCGCCCCTGGGCGGGTACGTCCATCTCGTCGATGTTCGCGGCCCCGTCGAAGAGACTCCAGCAGCGGTGCGTCGCCGGGAACTCCTCCCAGGCGCTGTCGGGGTCCAGGAAGTCCGTGCGCCTGCGGTTGGCGATGTTCCACTCACCGACGAGGAAGTCGAAGTCGTGCGGCGTACTCATGAGCGGTCTCCAGTCGTGCCCTCGGGAAGCGAGTCCGCGAGATAGGCGTCGAGGTCGGGAACGTCGGGCGCGAGCAAGTGCCGCACCCAGGCGTCGCGTTCGTGCAGGATCGGCGGCAGCTCCCAGACACAGCCGATCCAGGGCAGCTCCAGGGTGATGAAGTGAGTGGGGTCCCGGTCCGGGCAGCCGAGCACCGGCTGGCCCGCCGAGGCGCCCTTGAAGTGCAGCACGTTGTCCCACACCCAGCTGTACGCGTTGAGGTACGCGCCGTCGTCACCGCCCCGGTGCAGCACCACAAAGGTCGCCGGTGGCGTGCCGTCCGGCTCCGGCAGCAGCTTCGGCAGGATCGCGTACGCCGCCTCCTGGACCTCGGGCGCGATGCCCGCCGGGTCGGCGGTGACGTGGTAGCGCTTGATGTGCCGCCCGGCCACCTCGATGGGCGGCGGCACGGTCAGCAGTTTCTCCGTGAAGGCCATGAGGGGAAGCTAAGGCGGCTTCACTGACACCTCATGTCAGTGAAGCCTGACATTCTGGCCAGGTGAAATCAGCCCGGCTCGTCTCGATCCTCCTGCTGCTCCAGACCCGGGGCCGGATGACCGCCGCAGACCTCGCCGAGGAGCTGGAGGTCTCGGTGCGCACGGTCTACCGGGACGTCGAGGCGCTGAGTGCCGCCGGTGTCCCGCTGTACGGCGACGCGGGACACGCGGGCGGCTACCGGCTCCTCGACGGCTACCGCACCCGCCTCACCGGACTCACCGCGGGCGAGGCGGAGGCCCTGTTCCTCGCGGGCGCGCCCGGACCCGCCGCCGAGCTCGGACTCGGTCCTGTCCTCGCCGCCGCCCAGCTCAAGGTGCGCGCCGCCCTGCCGCGCGAGCTGCGCGAGCACGCCGACCGCGTCAGCGGCCGCTTCCACCTCGACGCGCCCGGCTGGTACGCGGACGCCGACAGCGGGGGCGCCCCGTACCTCCCCGCCGTTGCCGACGCCGTCTGGAACAGTCGCGTACTGCACGTCCGCTACCGCCGTTGGCGCGAGCCCACCGACGTGGAGCGCCGCCTCGAACCGTACGGACTGGTCCTGAAGGCAGGCCGCTGGTACGTGGTCGCGGGCCCCGGGCCGCGCACCTTCCGCGTCGACCAGATCCTCGAACTGGCCGCCGCCGACGAGGAGTTCACCCGCCCCGAGGACTTCGACCTCGCCGCGTACTGGACCGCGTACCAGCGGGACTTCCACGACCGGCTGTACCACGGGGAGGCGGCCGTCCGGCTCGCCCCGGGAGCCGTCGCGCGGCTGACCGGGCCCGCCGCCCGTGCCGCCCGGGCCACCGGCCGCCCCGACCCGGCGGACGGCTGGACCCGTGCCACCCTCCCGATCGAGTCCCTCGCCCACGCCCACGACGAGTTCCTGCGCCTCGGCACGGACATCGAGGTCCTGGAACCGGCCGAGCTGCGCGAACGCATCGCCGGGACGGTCGCGGCACTGGCCCGCAGGTACATCGCAGAGACTGTAGAGAGCGCTTGCTAAAAGGCGGCAACTCCCGTGCCACCGGCGGCGACTGAGAAGGCAGAACCCGTCTGCCCCTCTCAGGAGGTACTCACCGTGCAGCACCCGCATCGCAGACGCAGCAGGACCCGGCTCCTCCTCACCACCGTGGTCACCGGCGCCCTCGCGGCCGCCGGTCTCACCGCGCTCACCGCCTCACCGGCGCAGGCCGCGACCGCCCGCCAGGTCGAGAAGCTCGACCGGGGCGTCGTCAGCGTGTACACCGGCAGCGGCAACCTCGTCAGCTGGCGCTGGCTCGGCACCGACCCGAACGACGTGGCGTTCAACGTCTACCGGGCCGGTACGAAGGTCAACTCGACCCCGATCACCGGCTCGACGAACTACTTCCATTCCGGTGCGCCCAACTCGGCGGACTACACGGTCCGTTCCGTCGTGGGCGGCGTCGAGCAGGGTGACTCGGTCCACGCGATCCAGTTCCGTACCGGATACAAGGACGTCCCCATCACCCCGCCCGCCGGCGGTACGACTCCCGACGGAGTCGCGTACACCTACGAGGCCAACGACGCCTCCGTCGGCGACCTCGACGGCGACGGCGCGCTCGACTTCGTCCTGAAGTGGCAGCCCACCAACGCCAAGGACAACTCCCAGTCCGGCTACACCGGCAACACGATCATCGACGGAGTCAAGCTCGACGGCACCCGGCTGTGGCGCGTCGACCTCGGGCGGAACATCCGCTCGGGCGCGCACTACACGCAGTTCCAGGTGTACGACTACGACGGCGACGGCAAGGCCGAGGTCGCCATGAAGACCGCGGACGGTACGAGGGACGGCACGGGTGCGGTGATCGGCAGTTCGTCCGCCGACCATCGCAACTCCGGCGGGTACATCCTGTCCGGGCCCGAGTTCCTGACCATGTTCAACGGTCAGACGGGCAAGGCGATGGGGACGGTCGACTACGTTCCGGCGCGCGGCACCGTCTCCTCCTGGGGGGACAACTACGGCAACCGTGTCGACCGCTTCCTCGCCGGTACCGCCTACTTGGACGGTGCCCGGCCCTCGGTCATCATGGCGCGCGGCTACTACACCCGTACGGTGATCGCGGCCTGGGACTGGCGCAACGGCGCCTTCACACGCCGCTGGACCTTCGACACCAACTCGTCGACCAACAGCGGCAAGGGCTACGACGGCCAGGGCAACCACAGCCTGTCCGTCGCCGATGTGGACGCCGACGGCAAGGACGAGATCGTCTACGGCGGCATGACCGTGGACGACAACGGCAACGGGCTGTGGACGACGAGGCTCAACCACGGTGACGCGGGCCATGTCGGCGACCACAACCCGTCCCGCTCGGGCCTGGAGTACTTCAAGGTCTCCGAGGACTCCTCCAAGCCCGGTTCCTGGATGGCCGACGCGCGCACCGGGTCCGTCCTCTGGCAGACGGCTACCGGCGCCGACAACGGCCGCGGGGTCGCCGCCGACATCTACGCCGGCAGCGCGGGCTCCGAGGCCTGGTCCGCCTCCGACACCACCCTGCGCTCGGCCGCCGGCGGCTCGCTCGGCCGGGAACCGTCCAGCATCAACTTCGTGAGCTGGTGGGACGGCGACACGACCCGCGAACTGCTCGACGGCACGCGCATCGACAAGTACGGCACGTCCGGTGACACCCGGCTGCTGACCGGCGCCTCGGTCCACTCCAACAACGGCACCAAGGCGACGCCGGCCCTGTCCGGCGACCTCTTCGGCGACTGGCGCGAGGAGGTCGTCTGGGCCACGTCCAACAACACCGCCCTGCGGATCTACTCCACGCCGAACGAGACCAGCACGAAGATCACCACTCTGCTCCACGACACGATGTACCGCACCGCGCTGGCCTGGCAGAACACCGCCTACAACCAGCCGCCGCATCCGAGCTTCCACATCGGCAACGGCATGGCGACGGCGCCGCGACCGACGGTCTACACGCCGTAGGCTTCCTGGATCGAAGGAGGGCGCGTGCTGTCAGCACGCGCCCTCCCGTTCGTCCGGCCCAGGTTGTCAGGTCACCGAGCAGGACTGGTCACCGAGTTTGAAGGCCGCCGGTTTGGCATTGGATCCCGACGAGCTTCCGGTGAAGCCGAAGCCCACCGTCGAACCGGGCGCCACGTTGGCGTTCCAGCCCAGATTCTTCGCCGTGACGCCCGTACCGGACTGGGTGTGGTCGGCGTTCCACATCTGCGTGACCTTCTGCCCGTCCGGGAAGGACCAGCCGAGCGACCAGCCGCTCCAGGCGCTCGTCCCGGTGTTGGCGAGCTGAACATCGGCCTGGAAGCCGCCCGACCACTGACTCGTGATCTTGTACGTCACCGCGCAGGCACCGGTCGGTGTCGGATCCGTACCGCCACCGCCGGTGTCCGACGAGTCGCCGTAGATGACACCGCGCCCGTTCGTCGAGACGTACACGCGCCCGTAGACGCGCGGGTCACCGGTGATGGCGGCCCCCGTCCACCCCCACTGATGGGCGTCGTCGTTGATCCGGGTCCAGGTCGCGCCCTTGTCGGTGGAGCGGAAGATGCCGCGTACGCCGCCGATCTTCGCGCTCGTGTAGAGCGTCTGGTACGAGGCGCCGGCCGCGGCCTTGCCGAAGCCGATCGTGTCGGCCTGCTCGACGCCCGGCAGCTTGGTGAAGCTCGCGCCGCCGTCCGTGGAGTGCCACAGCCCGTACGCGCCGTCGCTCGCGCCGCCCGCCAGCCAGACGTCGCCCTTCGTACCGGGCAGCGCCTTGAAGCGCACGCTGTCGCCGCTCGGCAGCCCGGCCGCGGACGAGGCCGTGAAGGTCGCGCCGCCGTCCGAACTGACGTAGAACTTCCCGGACTTGAAGCCGTAGAAGGTCTTCGGGTCGACCCGGTCCGACTCCACGATTGCGCCCGCCGGAATCCCGCTCGACGCCGACCACGACGTACCGAAGCCGGTCGCGTACTGCACGCCCGCGCCCTCCGGACTCCACACGAAGCGGCTGCCGTCGGAGGCCGCCGAGACCGTGCCGCCGCCGCTCACGCCCGAAGGGTCGGTGCCCGCGAACCAGTTGGCGCCGTTGTCCGTCGAGAACGCGATGTGCGGACCCGAGTCCAGATTGCCCACCCGTACCACGGTGTTGGGGTTGGACTCGGCGTAGTCGAGACTCGTCGACGTGGTGAAGTTCGGCGAAGTGAACATCATCGAGGGGACCTTGGCGAGATCCGTGTGCCGGAAGCCGCCGATGTCACCCAGCGCGCTGAAGAGCTGGGCACCGCCGGACGGGGGAGCGGCGATGTCGTTGACCGCTGTCTCCTCCAGGCCCTGCACCATCGGCTTGACGGTGAACTGGCCGCCGCTGTCCCACTGGTCGAGGTTCTCGGTGCCGTAGATCGTCGCACCCGTCCCGTACATCATCCGGGCCGAGTTGAACGGGTCGATCTCCAACGCCTCGGTCATCCAGCCGAGTTTGGGTGTCTGTTCGGGGGGTGAGGGGTTGGCGCCCCAGGTCAGCCACGGTGAGGACGAGACGTCCATCGTGAAGCGGTTCGAGCGGTTGGGGTACGAGGTGTAGTCCCAGGCCTTGGTCCAGGTGCCGCCGCTGTTGGTGGAGCGGAAGATCTGCGTGTCCGGGTACCAGGAGCTGTACGCGGTCGCCATCACCGTGCCCGGCTTCTGCCGGTCGACCGTCAGCCCGCTGAAGCCGTAGTACGTGTCGGCCTCCGCGACCGGGCTGATGTTCGTCCAGGCTCCCGTCGCCGTCGCGTACCGCCACAGCTGGCCCTTGCCGCCGTCGTACGGGCCGCCCTTGTCGCTGTACGCGAGGTAGAGGTAGCCGTTCTCGGCGTCGAGGACGCCCTTGTGGGCCAGGTAGCCGGTCGGCTGACCGGCGATGCGGGACCAGGTGGCGCCCGCGTCGGTCGAGCGGTAGACGGCGTTGTCCTTGTCGGCGACCCCGACATAAATGGTCTGGGTGGCGTTCGTGCCCGTGCCGGTCGACTCGTCGAAGGTGACCCAGGCGATGCCCTGGTTGTCGGAGGCGTAGCCGCTCGTGTCGGTCGGATCCTGCGCGTAGTTGCCGACGTTGGGGAAGTTCGTCACCTGCGACCAGGAGGCACCCGAGTCCGTGGAACGCCACAGGCCCTTGCCGCTCGGCGCGCCGAGGTAGAGCACGCTGTTCTTGTGGGGGTCGACCGCAAGACGCTCACCCATGCCGCGCCCGGGCATGTTGCCGCCCAGCTTGAACGGCAGGTCCGCCTTCTGCCAGGTCGCGCCCCGGTCGGCGGACCTGAGCACGGCCCCGTTGCCGGGGTCCCAGCTGTTCGTGTACGTGCCGACGGCCGCGTACACCTTGTTCGGTGCCACGGAGTCGGAGGCCATGCTCACAACGCCGGTGTGGCCCCAGCGGTCCCAGCCCACCGAGTCGAGCAGCGGGGTCCAGGTCTTCGACGACTCCTGCCAGCGGTAGGCGCCGCCGATGTCCGTACGGGCGTAGGCGAGGTTCTTCTCGGCCCGGTTGAAGACGATGCCGGGGACGAATCCGCCGCCGTCGATGCGGGCGTTCTTCCAGGTGTACGTGTCGGCGGCGATGGATATCGAGGGTGCGGCCTTCTCGACCGACTGCGCGGCCAGCGCGGGGGGTGTGCCGGCGATCAGCCCGGCCGCGAGGCTGAGCACGGCCGTGAGGACGGGGGTTCTTCGCACGGTGCTCCCTCTCCTTGCATGTGGGGGGTGGAGGTGCGAAAGGCCGGGCGGTCCCCGGTGGGGACCGCCCAGGCACGGTGCAGCCGCGCGCCATCGGGGCGCGAAGAACTGCGCGACCAGCCACGGATTACCCGCGGCTTCCGTACCGCCTTCCCGCGGAGCGATCAGCAGGGGCTATTCGAGGAGCTCCGCGTATGAACCCATGGCGAGGGCTATGTCCGCCTGGGCCCAGAACCGGTGGTACGTGAAGGAGGGCGCGGCTCCGCCCGCCAGGTAGGACTCGATCTTCGACCAGGCCGGGTCGTCCTCGTAGAAGGAGCGGATCGAGTCGAAGGTGGACGAGGAGTTGATCGGGTCGCCGTTCGGCATGTCGCCGGTCCAGCCGCTCGGGATGTACAGGCCGTCGTCGAAGCGGTTGTAGTCGGCGCGGGTCTCCGGGACGGCTATGCCCAGCGCGTCCTGGTTGTTCGCCCACATGCCGTCGAGCAGCGCCTTCGCCGTCGTCTTCGCCTCGGCGTCACCGGACCGGTCGGCGTAGTACGTCAGGGTCTTGGCGTACGCGGCCGCCACGCCCACGTCGTTGGTGTAGTCGGCGACGGTGACGTGAAGTCCTGTGTTTCCACTGGGACTTGAGGCGTTCCAGGTGTCAGGCTTGCCCGACCACTGGAGGGTGTTCGGGATGCGGAAGCTGCCGTCGGGGTTGACCGTGGTCTTGGACAGCGCCCAGTCGACCCACTTGTCGAGGACGACCTTGGCGTCCGCGTCACCGGTCTGCTGGTAGTACTCGGCGACCCGCTCCATGGACCACGCCTGGAAGCCGAACCACTGGTTGGACGGCGGGTCGTGGTAGACGGGCTTCTCGTCGTAGAACATGCCGTAGAAGGTCGGCGTACCGGCCGGCGGGGTGGCATGACGGCCGCCCCAGCTGTTGGTCGCGCCGCCCGCGATGGCACCCTCGCTCGACTGCAGCCAGCGGTAGAACTCCAGCTGCCGGTCGAGGGACTTGGCCCAGTCCGCCTGTCCTGTCGCCGACTTGGGCTTCAGGTCGGCGTACGAGCTGAGCGCGTACGCGGCGAGGGGGTTCTGGTAGCCGCCGTGGGTGTGGCTGGAACCGATGCGCCAGGACCAGCCCGCCGAGGTGTCGGTGGCGCCGCCCCAGGCGTAGTACCAGGACATCAGGTAGTGCGAGGAGTCCTTGCCGGTGCCTGCCGGACAGGTCGACGGACCGACGCAGTTGCCGATTTTCTTGAAGTACTTGTCGTACATGGAGTAGCGCAGATAGTCGCCCATCTTCGCGGCCTTGCCGAGGGTCCCGGCGATCTCGGAGCCCTTGCCCTGCTCCTCGGCCCAGATGTCCGCCCAGTACGCGGCCTGCACGGCACGCGCGTCGGCGTCGGGGGCGTTGGTGAACTTCCACTGCTTGGCGTACGAGGCGTCCTTGGTGAACAGGTCCAGGTAGCCGTTCGTGCCGCCGTAGGTGAAGTTGTCGCAGGTCGGCTGCGGCACGGTCTCCCACACGGACTCCTGCGGCCCGCGCTGGAAGGTGTTGATGTACGACGGCCCGGTGTCGGCCGGGCCCGCCTGGCACTTGCCCGGCGAGTTGCCGTAGCCGTAGACGTTGTCGACGTCCTGCAGCCAGTGCATGCCGTACACGTCGTCCGTGCCGTATGCGCTCTTCAGCTCCGCCGCGATCGGGTCGGGGCCGACCGAGACACCGGTGTCCAGCTGCGACGGGTACTCGTTCGGGGTGTCGTACTCGGGCGCGTACGTCGCCGGCTTCGAGGGGTTGTAGAAGGAGTTGGTCGGCTGGTCGGCCTTCGTGGGGATCATGAACTTCTCCATGATGTCCCAAGCCCCGTTGAACCGGGTCCAGTCGCCCGTCACCTTGCCGTACATGGCCTGGAGCCACAGCAGATAGCTGTACGCCTCCGACGTCGTCTCATGGCCGTGGTCGGGCGCCTCGACGATCAGCGTCTCCACCGAGTGGTACGGGATGCCCTCGGGGGAGAAGTAGCCGTTCGCCGGGTTGGTGATCTTGCCGTACATCTCCAGGAAGCGGGCGTCGTACTCCTTCGACGCGGCGAGCTGGGTGACGGTGACCGCGGCCTTGGCATGGCCGGTGGCCGTCGACTCGAAGCTCGCCGAACCGGTCCCGGAGGTGTCGGCGGTGATGGTCACCTTCTGCGCCGTGTTCCAGTTCGACGGGGTGAAGGTGAGCGAGCCGCCACCGGTGACGGACAGGCCCGTGTTGCCGCTCGCGCGAGCGGTTGTCACGGTCACGTTCGCCGACGGCTGGGTCGAGAGCTTCACGTCGTACGTGCCCGTCTTGCCCTGCTGGACGCCGAGTTGGGTCGGCGAGACCACCACGGCGGGACCCGAGGCGACCGTGATGCCGACCGGGGTGGACTCCGCCGACGCGCCCAGGCTGTCGTACGCCTTCGCGAGCAGCGAGTGACTGCCCACGGCCAAGCCGGTGGCCGAGAGCGTGTAGGGCGAGGTGGTGTCGGTGCCCAGCAGCTTCGTGTCGTCGTAGAACTCGATCTTGCTGATCGTGGCGTTGTCGGCGGCCGCGGCGGTCGCGGCGAGCGGGACCGCGTCGCCCTGCGAGTAGACGGCGCCCGCGGCGGGGCTGGTCAGCACGGTGATCGGCGGCTGGTGGGCGCCGGTGCAGGCCGTGCCGTTGATGGCGAAGGAGGTGGGGGCGGCGTTGCTGCCGCTGTAGGTGAACTGGGCGCCCGCGGTGACGGCGGCCCCGACGGCGATCGTGCCGTTGTAGGAGGCGTTCTTCACCGTGACCGTCTTGCCGGACTGTGACCAGGTGCCGCTCCAGCCGTTGCTGAGCTGCTGGTTGCCCGCGTAGTCGTACGTCAGGGTCCAGCCGCTGATGGCCTCCGTGCCGCGGTTGCTGAGTGTCAGCTCCGTGGTGAAACCGGAACCCCAGTCATTGGTCTTGTAGTCGACACTGCACTGAACTGCCGCCGCTTGTGCGGGAGTTGTACCAGTGGCGAGCATCGTGATCGGGAGAGCGAGGGCCGCCACCACGGCGGTCCACATCCGCCGCGCGATGCGGCGTCTGCGTCTGGGTGCCATGTTCTGGTTCCTCTCCTTGCGGCTCGGAGACGGGGGTGGAGCAACAAGCCTTGAACCAGTGGGAGCGCTCCCATATTGATGAGGGGGGTGCAAGGGGTCAAGGTGTTTGAAGAGTCGAAATGATTCGATAGATCAACAGTGCAACTCCTCTGTCCTTTACCCGCACTTGGCGCTAGCTTCATCCGCACCAGTGGGAGCGGTTCCATCAGTCGACACGTCCGTCACGACGTGTCCGAGCTGCAAGGACTCGCTCATGCGACACCCCCCGCGTCTACCTCGTTCAGCGGTCGGCGCAGCCGCGCCCGCTTTTGTGGGCATCGCGGTCGCGCCGGTCGGCACGGCTTCAGGAGCCGCACCCGCCTGCACGGTGGAGTACTCGGTCACCAGTCAGTGGGACGCCGGTTTCCAGGGTGCCGTCAAATACTCGATCGACCTGAGTCAGTGGCTGACGTACAAGCCCACTGATCCGGCGGGCAATCTCGCCGCCGCCTGGCACGTCTACAACTTCAACTCCTGCTCCAACGAGAGCTGCTGGGACGACACGCTCGCACCCGTCGCCGCCCAGGTCCCGCTCGTGGCGGGCGAGATCGGCGAGAACTCCCGCGCACACTCCTTCATCGACCGCGTCATGAAGTGGTCGACGACCGGAACCTCTCCTAGCTCGGCTGGACCTGGAGCACCTGGAACTGCGACTCCGGGCCGGCCCTGATCTCCAACTACGACGGCACGCCCACGTCGTTCGGCACCGGGCTGCGCGATCACCTGCGCGCCCTCAACGAATAGATCGCAACAGACAGATCTCAACGAAGAGATAGGACCCCCCGCACATGAGCCGTACCAGAACAGCATTACTGGCGGCGCTGGCGCTCGTTGCCGGCACCGCGGGCGCCGCAGTCGCGGCGATACCCTCGGACGTCGGCGTGACCGCCGTCCCCTGCACCGTCGACTACAAGGTGCAGAACCAGTGGGACACCGGCTTCACCGCCGCGGTCACGGTCACCAACAACACCGCGGCCAAGTCGAGTTGGGCCCTGAAGTGGTCGTACGCCGGAAACCAGAAGGTCACCAGCGGCTGGAACGCGAAGCTCAGCCAGAGCGGCACCGCGGTCACCGCCGCCAACGAGAGCTACAACGGCACGATGGCGACCGGCGGTTCGATCAGCTTCGGCTTCAACGGCACCTACAGCGGCACCAACGCGATGCCCACGACCTTCACCCTCGACGGCGTGACCTGCAACGTCGACGGAGGCGGCGGCCCCACGGACCCGCCGGACCCGGCAGGGCCCAAGGTCGACAACCCGTACTCGGGCGCCAAGGTGTACGTGAACCCGGAGTGGGCGGCGAAGGCCCGCGCGGAGACCGGCGGCAGCCGGATCGCCAACCAGCCGACGGGTGTATGGCTCGACCGGACCGCCGCGATCAACGGCGTGAACGGCGGCATGGGCCTGCGCGACCACCTCGACGAGGCGCTGGAGCAGAAGGGCTCCGACGAACTGGTCGTCCAGCTCGTCATCTACAACCTGCCCGGCCGTGACTGCTCGGCCCTCGCCTCCAACGGCGAGCTCGGCGCGACGGAGATCGACAAGTACAAGACTCAGTACATCGACCCGATCGCGGCGATCCTCAAGGACGCCAAGTACGCGGATCTGCGGATCGTCACGACCGTCGAGATCGACTCGCTGCCGAACCTGGTCACGAACGTCACGCCGCGTCCCACCGCCACTCCCAACTGCGACACGATGAAGGCGAACGGCAACTACATCAAGGGCGTCGGCTACGCGCTGAACAAGCTCGGTGACGCGCCCAACGTCTACAACTACGTGGACGCCGGACACCACGGCTGGCTCGGCTGGGACACCAACTTCGGGCCCTCCGCCGACCTCTTCAAGCAGGCCGCCACCGCCGAGGGCGCGACCGTCGCCGATGTGCACGGCTTCATCGTGAACACCGCCAACTACAGTGCCTTGAAGGAAGACCACTTCAAGGTCGGCGACTCCGTGGGCGGCGCCTCGGTCCGTACCTCGAGTTGGATCGACTGGAACCAGTACGTCGACGAGCTGTCGTACGCGCAGGCCATGCGCAACCACCTCGTCTCGATCGGCTTCGACTCCAAGCTCGGCATGCTGATCGACACCTCCCGCAACGGCTGGGGCGGCACGGCCCGGCCCACCGGTCCCGGCGCGACGACCAACGTCAACACCTACGTCGACGGCGGCCGTTACGACCGGCGCATCCACCTCGGAAACTGGTGCAACCAGTCGGGCGCGGGCCTCGGCGAACGCCCGCAGGCGGCGCCGGCGACCGGCATCGACGCCTACGTGTGGATGAAGCCGCCGGGTGAGTCGGACGGTTCGAGCACCGCCATCGACAACACCGAGGGCAAGGGCTTCGACCGGATGTGCGACCCGACGTACACCGGCAACCCGCGGAACAACAACAACATGTCCGGCGCGCTGGCGAACGCGCCCCTGTCGGGGCACTGGTTCTCGGCACAGTTCCAGGAGCTCATGAAGAACGCGTACCCGGCACTGTGACGCTCCGCCGGTGTGGCGTCACCTCGGTTGAGGGTTCGTCCGCCGGCTGAGTGTGGCTGGTCGCGCAGTTCCCCGCGCCCCTTCCGGGGCGTGGGGAACTCTTGCTGTTTCCGCAAGGCGAGTGGCCGTTTCCGGGAGTCGCGTAGCACGCTGGACGCACCCCGAACGAGAGGTTCGCAGCCATGGCACACGACCAGGACCACGGCCACAACCACGGCCACAGCGACACCCACATGGACTTCGCCGAGATGCTCCCCCTGCTGGAGCAGGAGGCCGAGCTGTTCACCCCCGTCTACACGCAGGCGGCCGGCTGGCTGCGGGACCAGCACCCGGAGCCCGAGCTGATCGTGGACGCGGGCAGCGGCCCCGGCGTCATCTCCTGCCTCCTCGCCGATACGTTCCCGTCGGCGCGGGTCGTCGCCGTGGACGGAGCGGCACCTCTCCTGGAACGGGCCCGCGCCCGTGCCGCCGACCGCGGGTTCGCCGATCGCTTCAGCACTCTGGAGGCCGAACTCGCCGACGGGCTGGGTGACTTGGAGTACCCCGCCGACCTCCTGTGGGCCAGCAGGTCCCTGCACCACGTCGGCGACCAGCGGGCCGCCCTCACCGGCTTCGCCGACCGGCTCGCACCCGGCGGCACCCTCGCCCTGCTGGAGGGCGGCCTGCCCTCGCGCTACCTCCCGCGCGACATCGGCATCGGCCGCCCCGGCCTGCAGGCCCGCCTGGACGCGGTCCAGGAGGAGTGGTTCGCGCGCATGCGGGCCGAGCTGCCCGGCGCGGCGGAGGAGACCGAGGACTGGCCCGCCCTGCTGACCGCGGCCGGGCTTCGTCACTCCGGGACGCGCTCCTTCCTGCTCGATCTGCCCGCGCCTCTCTCGGACGAGGGTCGCGCGTTCGTCGCCACGAGCCTCGGCCACCGGAGGGAGGGCCTCGCCGACGGTCTCGACGCCGATGATCTCGCCACGCTCGACCGGCTCCTCGACCCGGACGACAAGGCGAGTGTGCATCACCGGCCGGACGTGTTCCTGCTGACGGCGCTGACGGTGTATGTCGGGGTCAAGGCTTAGCGCTTCGCGCGGGTCGGTGGGCAGAGTGCGGGTTGTGGGGGCTGGTCGCGCCCACGCGGCGGAGCCGCACAATGTCACAGTCCCGCGCCCCTGCAGGGCTGCGCCCTGACGAGGCCGTTGTCGGCACGGGTTGACATCGAGAGCGCTCCAAGTGATGGACTCCCCTCAATTCGTCGGACTTCGGCGGACACGACTTGGGGGAACGCATGACTGACTCACCGGTGGCACTGATCACGGGCGGCGGCAGCGGTATCGGGGCGGCGGTGGCGCGGCAGTTGCTCGATGCCGGGCACCGGGTGACGGTGACGGGGCGCGGGGAGGAGCGGCTGCGCGGGTTCGCCAAGGAACTCGGTGAGCCGGAAGGCCTGTTGACCATCGCCGGGGACGCGGCCGATCTCGACCACGTCCAGGCGGCCGTCGAGGCGACCGTGAAGGCGTTCGGGCGGCTCGACACCGTCGTCGCCAACGCCGGGTTCGCCACGCACGACACCGTCGCCGAGGGCGATCCGGCCGGCTGGCGGGACATGGTGCTGACCAATGTGCTCGGGCCCGCGCTGCTCATCCGGGCGTCGATCGACCAGTTGAAGGAGACACGCGGGCGGATCGTTCTCGTCGGCAGTGTCGCCGGGCACATCCACGGTCCCGGCAACATCTACGGCGCGACGAAATGGGCCGTGACCGGGCTCGCCGAGAACACCCGGCGACAGGTCACCGAGCACGGCGTGGGCGTGACCCTGATCTCGCCCGGCCGCACGGAGACACCGTTCTGGGACAACTACGGCAGCCTGCCGCCCGGGCATCTGCTCACCTCGGACCAGATCGCCGACTCGATCGTCTGGGCGATCCGGCAGCCGGTCGGCGTCGATGTGAACAGCGTGACCATACGGCCGATCGGCCAGCCGGTCTGAGTCGCAGGAGCGGCGGGAGCGGCGGGATCAGGGGGAGCAGGGGGAGCAGGGAGGACAACGGGGGCAACGGGCGTCCGGCTCGGCATCGTGGTGCCGGGCCGGGCGCTCGGCGTACTCAATTGTTCTGGAGGAACCGCTTCGCCAGCGTGTCCCCCAGGGACACCGCCGCGCTGTGGCTCTCCAGCGGGGAGACCCGCGAGCCGGTGAACAGGATGTACGTCACGCCCGAGCCGGTGCCGCCGGTCGCCGGATCGGGGTCGATGCCGAGGGCTCGGGCGGTGGCGTACGAGGCTTCGCCGATGATCTTCGTGGGGCCGGTGTCGCCGACGACCGCGTACTGGACCTGATCGCCGTGGACGACAGCCACCACGCTGCCGCCCTTGATGCCGGCGTTCGCGTAGTTCCAGGTGGCGCTCGGACTGGGCACGACGACGTACGGGAGTTTCTCGGAGTTCAGGGGCCTGCCGTCGGACTGGTGGAACGCGGTGTCGGCCTGGAACCACGGGTCGGTGGATCTGTTGCAGCGGGCGGTGACCTGACCGTCGCAGTCGATGTCCATGTCGGCCTTCCAGAAGACCGCGCCGTTCTTGCCGCAGACGGGGATGGTGGGGGAGACCCCTTGGTCGGTGCGGTACCTGCCGTTGGAGATCTGGGAGCAGGACGTCACCTTGGCGAGGAGGGCTGCGGCGCTGACCGTGCCTTCCTGGGCCTGGGCCTGGGCTTGAGCCTGGTCTTGGGCCTGAAGTGGGGCCGGGCCGGAGGCGGCGTCCGCCGGGAGCGCCACGGTGGCGAGAAGCGCGGTACCGGTGGCGGCGGCGAGGGCCAGTGTCCGAGTGCGCACTGTGGGGGACCCCTTCTGTCAGGAAAGTTTCCTTAACAGACTGGCCCACGTGCGGACCGTTCGCGTGGCGCCGTCAGGCCTCGTCAAGCCCTGCCAAGCCCCGCGATTAGGTGGCCGGCGCACGGGTACCCGGGCGGATCTTGCCTCCGACCCGCGGTGAGGGGAGAGCGCTGTGCCCCGCCGGTCCATGACCCAGTCCACGACGACGGCACCCACCGAGGCGCCGAACCGTGCCGTCAACCTGCTTCCGCGCGGCCCCCGTTGGGGACAGGCGGCCGGGGCGGTGTCACTTTCCCTGTCGCCTGTCTGCCTCGACCTGTCGGGCACGGAAGCGGGCACGGCGTCGGTGTACCGCTGTCTACTGGCGCTGCCCGTCCTGCTGATTCTGACGGTCCCCGAATACCGCCGCGAAGGGCCTCCGCCGCGCCGCCAGGTGGCCTACAGCCTCGCCGCCGGAGCGCTCTTCGCGGGGGACATGGTCCTGTGGACCAAGGCGATCGCCGAGGTCGGCGCGGGTCTGTCCACGGTGCTGGTCAATGTGCAGGTGGTCCTCGTGCCCCTGCTCGCCTGGATCGTGGACCGGGAGCACGTGGGCCGCCGCTTCCTGGTCTGGCTGCCCGTGATGATGGCGGGCGTCGTCCTCACGGGCGGACTGCTGGAGAGCGGCGTGAGCGGCAGCGACTCCACCGCGGGCACCGTCCACGCCGTCCTCGCGGCCCTGTGTTACTCGGGCTTCCTCTTCCTGCTGCGCCGCGGCGGCTTCCACGGGCACGTCCGTACGGCCTACACCGTGGTGATCTTCTCCTCCACCGTCTTCTCCGCACTCATCGGCGCGGCCTGGGGCGCTCTCGACCTCGCCCCGCCCTTGGGCGCGCTGGGCTGGCTCGCGGTGGCGGCACTGAGCAGCGGGGTGATCGGATGGCTGCTGGTAGCCGTGTACTCACCGCGGCTGCCCAGCCACGTAGGAGCGGTCCTGCTCCTTCTCACCCCGGTGGGCGCGCTCGCCCTGGGAGCGCTGGTACTCGACGAGCGGCCCACGCCCCTGCAGTGGGCGGGCTGCGCCCTGATCCTCGCGAGCGCGTACGCCACGGTGCGCGGGCACCGTGGGACTTCGACGCCGGCGAGGTCGGAGCGGAACGGTCAACGGCCCAGCTTCGCCTCCTTGTTCGCGCGCCGAGCGAACACCTCCTCGCGGCGGTCGGCCATCTGGCGCAGGGCTTCCCTGCGGTCCCGCTTCGAGAGACGGTCCAGGTAGAGGTGGCCGTACAGGTGGTCGGTCTCGTGCTGGAGGCAGCGGGCGAAGTAGTCGGCGCCCTCGATGACCAGGGGGTTGCCGTGCTGGTCGTAGCCGCGGGCCACCGTGTGGTCGGGGCGGGGCACGGACATGCCCGCACCGGGCACGGAGAGGCAGCCCTCGGTGTCGTCGAGCAGGTGGCGGGCGGTCGGGGCGGGCTGGTCGAGGACCGGGTTGACGAGGTGGCCGACGTGGCGGACGCCGCTTTCGTCCGGACAGTCGTAGACGAACAGCCGTAGCGCGACGCCGACTTGGTTCGCGGCGAGGCCGCAGCCGTCGGCGACGTACATCGTCAGGAACAGGTCGTCGATCAGAGTGGCCAGCTCCGGTGTGCCGAACTCGGTCACCTCGCGGCACGGCCGGTGCAGGACCTCCTCGCCGACCTCGGTGATCCGGCGCACCGAACCGCGCCGGGCCTCGGGAGCGAGTGACGGGTATCCGTCGACCGGCTCACCCTGTACACGGACTCGGCGGTCGACGGGGGCTGGTCGCCCGGGGCGTACGGACACCGCGATCATCACCCTTCCTGAGCTCATGTCTGATCTCACGCTTGCCAACTTCTTTGCAAAGTAGCAGACTTTGCAAAGTGACCGAAGAGGATGAGACCGAAGAGGATGCAGCCGAAGAAGATGTGGCTGAAGAGGAAGTCCTGCGCGAGCACGAGGTGCGTACGGCTCTGCTCGATCTGCTCGCGGAGGTCGGCGCACTCACCGCGACCCAGGCGGCCGGCCGGCTCGGCTACAGCTCCGGGCTCTGCTCGTTCCATCTGCGCCAACTCGCGCGGTACGGGCGGATCGAAGAGGTCCCGCGCAGCGGAGGGCGGGCCAAGCCGTGGCGGCTGCGGAGGGCGGCGGAGCCGGCAACCCCCGTTGGGAGCGGGCGGATTGCGGAGGTCGTCGAGCAGCACGGTGAGTTCGGGGAGCTGGCCCGTGGTCTGGAGGACGAGAGCTACCAGCGCTGGCTGGACCGGCGGGAGGGCGCACCGCGCGAGTGGCGTCAGGACGAGGCCTTCAGCGGCGTCGTCTATCTGACGCCGGAGGAGATGAGCGCCGTCGCGGAGTCCGTACGGCAGACCCTCGACCGGTATCGGCACCGGGAGCAGCAGCCCCTCGCACGCCCCGGGACCGCCCGGCCCGTCGCGCTCGTCGCCCGGCTGTTCCCGCTGCTGCCCGATGACCAGGGCGCCGAGGACCAGGACTCCGAAGGCCAAGGCGCTCCTGACGCATGACAGAGCCGCCACCCCAGTGAAGCGGGCGGCGGCTCCGAGCGGCGTACGGCCGTGTGCCGTAGGACCGTACGCTCAGTCGTTGACCGTCGTCGGGTCCAGGCCCAGGCGGCGGTCCTCGTTGAGTGCGCTGATCGCGGCGATGTCCTCGGTGTCCAGGGAGAAGTCGAAGACCTCGATGTTCTCCTTGATCCGGGACGGCGTCACGGACTTGGGGATCACCACGTTCCCGAGCTGCAGGTGCCAGCGCAGGACGACCTGGGCCGGCGTGCGGCCGTGCTTCTGGGCGATGGCCACGATGGCGGGGACTTCGAGCAGGCCCCTGCCCTGGCCGAGCGGGGACCAGGCCTCGGTGGCGATGCCCTGCTCCGCGTGGTACTCGCGGGCCGCGTGCTGCTGCAGGTGAGGGTGGAGCTCGATCTGGTTGACGGCCGGGATGACGGACGTCGCGTCGATCAGCTTCGCCAGGTGCTCCGGGAGGAAGTTGGAGACACCGATGGACTTGGCGCGGCCGTCCGCGGCGAGCTTCTCGAAGGCCTTGTACGTGTCGATGTACTTGTCCCTGGCCGGCATCGGCCAGTGGATGAGGTACAGGTCGACATAGTCGAGACCGAGCTTCTCCAGGGACGTGTCGAAGGCGCGCAGTGTCGAGTCGTACCCCTGGGCGCTGTTCCAGAGCTTGGTGGTGACGAAAAGATCCTTGCGGGCGATACCGGAGGCGGCGAGGGCCTTGCCGGTGCCCTCTTCGTTGCCGTAGATCGCGGCGGTGTCGATGCTGCGGTACCCGGCCTCCAGCGCGGTGGCGACGGCCTGCTCCGCCTCGTCGTCCGGCACCTGCCAGACTCCGAAGCCCAGCTGGGGCATCTCGACGCCGTTGTTCAGGATGATCGGGGGGACCTTGCTCACGAGCTCTCGATCCTTAAGTCGTCGGATGGTACTCCCATCGTCAACGATCACGGGCTGTTGTGCATTCCTGTCCCGTGCGTTCGCCGACGTAACCGGAGATTGGCCGGAAACAGCCGCGGCGCTCCGGCCTTATCGGTCCAGACCATTGACCGGGCCCGGTCATCAGTGGACGCTGCTGCTCGTCAGCCGCACGTGAATGAACTCCGGGCACATATGTGAACTCCAGGTTGGGGGAGAGATCTGTGAGCACCACGAGAAGGACCCTGTTGGGCGCGGCGCTCGGCGGCGCGGCCGCGACGGCCGTCGGTCTGCCCGCCGCCACCAGGGCGCACGCCGCGTCCTGGCAGCTGAAGTGGTCGCCGTCGGCGAGCGGCGACGGACTCGGCGCCTTCGAGACACTGGAGGACGACCGCGCCGACTCGCACCCCGCGGCCTCCCCGCACATCTACGCCACCGGCAACAATTGGCGCTTCAACATGCACACCGTCGACCGCGACACCTCGACGGACCGTCAGCGCCACGAGGTCACCGGCCTGCGCAACGGCTCCGGCAGCGACTACCTGAAGTGGACCGAGGGCCAGACCTGGCGGGTCACGTACTCGATGTACATCCCGAGCTCCCTGAAGGCGACCACCACCTTCACGCACATCATGCAGCTGAAGCAGCCGGGGTCCGGCACCTCGCCGATCGTCGTGCAGTCGCTCCGCCGGGTGAACGGCGTGCAGACCATCGAACTCAAGCTCTTCACCGACGACATCCTCGTCGGCCGTACGAACCTTGAGCCGTTGCACAACAAATGGATCGACGTCGACTTCCAGATCAAGGTCGGCAACGGTTCGGCGGGCTCGGTCCGCTGGATCCTCAAGAACGGCTCCACGACCGTCATCGACAAGTCGAGGTCGGGCGTGGACACGTTCCTGGCCGACCGCGTTCGGCCCAAGTGGGGCATCTACCGTTCCCTCGGCGACACGTCGGGGTCCCTGCAGGACTGTCATCTCCTGCTCTCGAACATGCGGGGCTACCAGCTGGTGTGAGCCGGCCGACGTGAGTGTTCATCCCGCGGTCGTGCCCAGGTACGCGTCCCGCACCCGCTGGTCGGCGTGGATCTCGGCGGGTGTGCCCTCGGCGAGGACCGTACCCAGGTCGAGTACGACGACTCGGGCGCACAGCTCCATGACGAAGGCGACGTTGTGCTCGACGAGGAGGACGGCGCAGCCCTCCTCGTCGGACAGGTGACGGACGACGGACGACAGATGGCGGCTTTCGTCGGCCGTCATCCCGGACGCCGGTTCGTCCAGCAGCAGCACCTTGGGCGGGTCCGCGACCGCCCGCGCCAGTTCGAGCATGCGGGCCCGGCCCACCGGCAGGGCGCCGGCGTAGGTGTCGCCGAGTCCGTCGAGCCCGCAGACGCGCAGCACCTCGGCGGCCCGGGCGCGGCGGTCCCTCTCGTACGTACGCCGGGTCGGCGCCGCCATCAGATCGGCCGCGAGTCCGCCTCCGCCGCCGCGCCACTCCTGGGCCACCACCAGGTTGTCGGCGGCCGTGAGCTGGCCGAAGAGCTGCTGGCGCTGGAACGTGCGGCGCATTCCGTGGCGGGCGCGCCAGACGGGGGAGCGGCGGGTGATGTCCGTTCCGGCGAGGTGGATGCGGCCCTCGTCGGGGCGGCGGATACCGGAGAGCACGTCGAAGAGGGTGGTCTTTCCGGCGCCGTTGGGGCCGATGAGCCCGCAGATCTCACCGGGGCGCAGGGTGAGGCTCACGTCGTCCAGGGCGCGGATGCCGCCGAAGCGGACGTCGATGTGGGCGGCTTCGAGCGCCGGGGTGCTCTCGCTCATGGCCGGACCACTCCCCGGTCTGATCCTTCGTCTGATGCCTGGTCTGATGCCTGGTCTGATGCCTGGGTTGATCTCTGGCCTGTTCCTTGCGCTGATCCTCGGTCCGATCGGCTTTCGGCCGAGCCCGGCCGGTTGCCCGGCGAGGCGGTTGCCGCCCGCGGCGCGACCGGCGCGTCCGCCGGGGTGGCCGCCAGCCCCAGATACGCCTCCGTCAGCCGGTCCGTCTCCACCTCCGCCCGCGGGCCGCACCACGTCACCCGCCCCTGTGCGAGGTACGCGACCGTGTCCGCGACGCCGAGCACCTCGGTCGCCTTCTCCTCGACGAGGAGCAACGCCGTGCCGGCGCCCCGGAGTTCGGTGAGGAGCCGGAACACCTCCTCGACCACACGGGGTGCGAGGCCGAGGGACGGTTCGTCCGCGACCAGGACCTTCGGCGGGCGCTGGAGGAGCGGGGCGAGGGCGAGCATCTGCTGCTCGCCGCCGGAGAGCGAGCCGGCGGCGACGCCGCGCCGTCCGGCAAGGCCGGGGAACCGTTCGTACACGGCTGCACGCTGGTCCTTCTCGCGCAGGTACAGGGCGAGGTTCTCCTCGATGGTGAGCGCGGGGAAGATGCCGCGCCCCTCCGGTGCCAGCACCACTCCGGCCCGCGACCGCCGTACGGCGCCGTCGCGGGTGGCGTCGCGCCCGGCGACGTACACCCGGCCGCCGAGCGGAGCGACGAGTCCCGCCGCGACGCGGCAGGTCGTCGACTTTCCGGCGCCGTTCGGGCCGAGCAGAGCGAGGATCTCGCCGGGGCGTACGGCGAGGTCGACCCCGTGCAGGATGAGCGCGCCGTCGTATCCGGCGCGGATGCCGCGGAGTTGGAGGGCGGGCGGTTCGCCGGGGGAGGCGGGCGCCGTCGACCGGGTGTCGGCTGTGGACCGGGCGTCGGTCGTCGATCGGGCGTCGGCTGTCGATCGGGCGTCGGCTTCGGAGGCGTCCACGGTCGCCGTCCGGGGCTCTGCGCTCCCAGGCACAACACCGCCGGGCACTCCACTGCCTGGCATCCCGCTGTCCGGTACTTCACCGCCGGGCACGCCGCTGCCCGCCGTCCGCCTCCGGTGCACCCGTACCGACACCGCCGCGCAGTACCCGTCCGGATCGTTCGCCAGTGCCAGCCCGGCCAGCCCGAAGAGGATCACCGGGAGGTGCACGGACTCGGTGACGTAGTCCGAGACGAGGTGTGGCACGAGCGCGTACACCAGCCCGGCGACCACCGCGAACTGCGGGCGCCGCAGGCCCGCAGCGACGACCACCGCGAGCCAGATCAGCCCCGTCATCGCCGTGAAGTCGGTAGCGGTGACACGGGTGTTGTACGAGGCGTACATGACGCCGCCGAAGCCCGCAAGACCCGCCGAAAGCGTGAACAGCACCAGCTTCGTACGGACGACCGACACCCCGGACGCCATCGCGGCCGCCGGTGCCGAGCGCACCGCGAGCATCGCCCGCCCCGACGGTGAGCCGCGCAGCGCGCTGAGCGCCGCCACGGCCGCCGTGACGAGCACGACCAACGCGACGCCGAGCGCCCGGTCGTCGTTCAGGTCCACCGGACCGAAGACCGGCCGGGGGATCGACCACCCCGTGTCCCCGTTCCTCAACCAGCCGATCTGGAACAGGACTTGGTCGGCCAGGAAGGCCAGCGCAAGCGTCGCCAGGGCGAGCGAGCGGCCGCCGAGCCGCAGGGCCGGGAGCGCGACCAGCGCGCCGAGCACGGCCGCCGCGCAGGTCCCCACGGCCGCCGCCGCCACGAACGGCCAGCCATGGCTCATCAACAGCCCCGCCACCAGCGCCGCCCCCGTCACGAAGGTCGCCTGCGCCAGGGACACCATCGCGCCGAGCCCCGTCACCACCGTGAAGGAGACGAACACCAGGGAAAGAGCGAGCCCTTGGGCGAGTATGCCGCTCCAGAAGGGGGTCGTGACCGTGTAGAAGGCCGCCGCGAGCAGCACCGCGGCCGCCGTCCACGGGCCCCAGCGCCGCAGCCAGGACCGTCCGGCCAGATAGTCGACCGGCGGCACGTCGACGGCCGCCGTGCCCGCCGTCCGCCGGCGCCGTGTCAGCAACAGCAGCCCGGCGAACAGGATCAGGAAGGGCACGGCGGTACGGAAGCCGGTGATCCGCTCGGCGAAGCTCGCGTACCCGGCGACCAGGTTCTGCAGCACCCCGAGCCCGAGTCCGCCCGCGAACGCCAGCGGGACGGAGACGAAGCGGCCGAGCACCGCTGCCGTGGCCGAGACGAAGAGGAAGAGCGTGAAGTCGTGGGCCGACAGGCCGAGGAGAGGTGTCGCCAGGACACCCGCCAGGCCCGCGAGCCCCGACGACAGCATCCACGCGATCGACGACAGCCGGTCCGCGCTCATCCCGCGCAGCTCCACCAGCGAGCGGTTGTCGACCGCCGCCCGCAGCTTCAGCCCCAGCGGGGTGTGCCGCATCAGGATCCACAGCCCGACCGCCACCACGGCGGTCGCGACCCAGGTGATCAGCTGGTCGGAGTCGATGCCGACGCCGTCCGTCAGCTGCCAGGACTTCGCGGGGCTCGGCCCGACACCGGGCAGCCCGAACTGGTTCTCGGCGGGTTTCACGGACGCGCCCGCGTCCGCCAGCAGCTCGACGATCCACAGCCCGAGCGCGGGCAGAGCCACCAACAGCCCGATGGTGGCGACTATTTGAGCCGTCTCACCGACCCTTGCCAGCTTCCGGAACATCAGCCGGTCGAGGCCCCAGCCCAGTGCGGGCGCCGCCACGCACACCAGCAGTACAGCCGTCGGGACGGCGGGCCAGCCGAAGCCCGAGTGCAGTTCGTAGAAGGTGAGCGCGCACAGGTAGGCGGTCGCGCCGTGGGCGAAGTTGAAGAGGCCCGAGGCCGAGTAGGAGAGCACGAGACCGGTGGCGAGCAGCGCGTACAACGCACCCGACACCAGTCCGCTCAGTACGAATCCCAGCAGGTCCGACATGCCGAGTCCGCCTACTTGAAGGGAATCGGCGGATAGCACTCGAAGGGCGACGACACCGCGTACTTCCCGCCCTTGAGCTGGACGAGCGCACCGCAGCCGAACGACTCCTTCTGCCCCTTCGGCTCGGCTCGGTCGCCGACCAGCGTGTCCGTGTCCGCGAAGCCCTTCGCCGCCTTCTGGAAGGACGCCACGGTCAGGTCCTTGCCCGCCTTCTCGGCGATGGCGAGGAAGAGGTCGGCGGACATGTAGCCGGTCATCATGTGCATGTTGAGCGGCACGTCCTTGCCCGCCGCCTTCCGGATGTCCTCCTTGAATTGCGTCATCGCCGCGGTGTCCTGCTCGAACGGCTGGAAGGAGAGCAGGACGTGCACCCCGTCGAGCGCCTTCCTCGTCGCGCTCTTGGCGAGCAGCCCGGGGTCGTAGTCGGTCGGATCGGTCAGCAGGCCCTGGTATCCGGTGCGCTTGACGGCCGTGAACAGGCCGATGTTGTACGGGGTCTGCATCACGGAGACGATCGCGTCCGGCGCCTTGCCGCCGTCACTGCGCAGGATCTCCTTCGTGTACGCCGACCAGTCGCTCGGCACGGAGGCCGCGGGCACCGACGGCTTCGCGTACGTCACCTTGAACCCGGCCGACGCGAAGCTCTGCTTGTAGGTGCGGATGCCGAACTTCCCCGCGTCGCTGTCGTTGGCGAGGATCGCCACGCTCCTGCCCGCCGAGCCGCCCAGCACCTTCTTGAGGCCCTCGGGCCACGTCTGCGAGATGGTGCCGCCGGGCATCGGCACCATGCAGCCGCCGAAGCCGTAGATGTACGTGGGTCCGCAGAAGGACGGGAGTGTGCCCCAGCCGAACGTGGGGACCTTCTGCTGCTGCAGGAAGTCCGCGCCGGAGAACGTCGTCGAGCTCATCGGCGCGATCGCGAACACCTTGTCCTGCTGGACGAGTTTGCGCGCGGCCGAGAGGTTCTTGGCCGGATCCTGGCCGTCGTCCTCCGCGCCCAGATAGTCGATCTTCCGGCCGTTGACACCGCCTTCGGCGTTGGCACGGTCGAAGCGGGCCTTCGCGCCGAGGTCGGTGTCCTTCTTCGAATAACCGCTGGCGGTGGTCATGGAGACGATGCCGCCGACCTTCACGGAGCTGTCGGTCACTCCCCGGACGGAGTCCTCGGTATCGGAACTCCCGGTGGTGGATGCCGAGTTGCAGGCGGTGGCGAGCAGCAGGGCGGCCACGGTGGCGGTGATGGCGCGGATCGGTCGCGACACGGTCGGTCCCCCTCCGTCGGGTGACCGAAATAATCCGTGCAATCTGACGACCCGTCAACATCTGGCACACTGATAAGTGACGACCCGTCAGGTGCCCCGCAAGGGGCGCGGGGAACTGCGCGCCCAGCCACAAAGGACCGGCAGCCGACAACCAACCAGCAGTTCCCCGGCTCAACCCGCGGAGTAGAGCGCCTCGACCTCCGACGCGTACGCGTTCTCGATCGCCTTCCGCTTCAGCTTCAGCGACGGCGTCAACAGGCCGTGTTCCTCGGTGAACTGATGAGCCAGTATGCGGAACGTACGGATCGACTCGGCCTGGGAGACGAGCGTGTTCGCGGCGACCACGGCCCGGCGCACCTCGGTCTCCAGATCGGGGTCACGCACCAGTTCCGAAGCGGTCAGCTCCGGTTTGTCGCGCATCTGCAGCCAGTGCTCGACGGCCTCCCCGTCCAGGGTGACGAGCGCCGCGATGTACGGGCGGTCGTTGCCGACGACGATGCACTGCGCGACCAGCGGATGGTCGCGCACCCGCTCCTCCAGGACCCCCGGCGAGACGCTCTTGCCGCCGGAGGTCACCAGGATCTCCTTCTTGCGCCCGGTGATCGTGAGGTAGCCGTCCTCGTCGAGCGCGCCCAGGTCGCCGGTGGCCAGCCAGCCGTCGTGCAGCGCGGCGTCGGTGGCCTTCGGGTCGTTGAGATAGCCCTGGAAGATGTTGTCGCCGCTCAGCCAGATCTCGGCGTCGTCCGCGATGTGCACGGTCGTGCCGGGGAGCGGCTGCCCGACGGTGCCGTACCGGGTGCGCTCGGGCGGGTTGGCGGTCGCGGCCGCCGTGGACTCCGTGAGCCCGTACCCCTCGTAGATCTGCACGCCCGCGCCGGCGAAGAACAGCCCGAGCCGCCGGTCCATCGCCGAACCGCCGGACATAGCGTGCTTGATGCGTCCGCCCATCGCCTCGCGGATCTTGGAGTAGACGAGCTTGTCGAAGAGCTGGTGCTGCATGCGCAGCGCCGTCGAGGGCCCCGGGCCGATGCCCCAGGCCTTCGCCTCCACCGCGTCCGCGTACCGCACGGCCACCTCGACGGCCTTCTCGAACGGGCCCGCCCTGCCCTCCCGCTCGGCCTTCCGGCGGGCCGCGTTGAAGACCTTCTCGAAGATGTACGGCACCGCCAGGAAGAACGTCGGCCGGAACGCGGCCAGGTCGGGCAGCAGGGCGGCCGCGTTGAGCTGCGGCTGATGGCCGAACTTGACCCTGCCCCGGATCGCCGCGACCTGCACCATCCGCCCGAAGACGTGCGCGAGCGGCAGGAACAGCAGCGTGGCCGCCTGGTCGCCGCGCTTGGAGCGGAAGAGGGGCTCCCAGCGCTCGATCGCCGTGTCCGTCTCGAACATGAAGTTGGCGTGCGAGATGACGCAGCCCTTGGGGCGGCCGGTGGTGCCGGAGGTGTAGATGATCGTCGCGACCGACTCGGGCGTGACCGCGCGCCGGTGCCGGTGCACGACCTCGTCGTCGATGTGCGCACCGGCCTCGTACAGCTCCTGCAGGGCGCCCGCGTCCAGCTGCCAGAGCTTGTGGAGCATCGGCAGCCGGTCGATGACCGTGGCGATCGTCATCGCGTGGTCCTCGTGCTCCACCATCGCGGCCGACACCTGCGAGTCGTGCAGCGTCCAGAAGACCTGCTCGGCCGACGAGGTGGGGTAGATCGGCACGACCTGGGCGCCGATCGACCACAGCGCGTAGTCGAAAAGCGTCCACTCGTAGCGCGTACGGGACATGATCGCGACCCGGTCGCCGAAGCGGATGCCGTGCGCCAGCAGTCCCTTGGCCAGCGCCAGGACCTCGTCGCGGAACTCGGCCGACGTGACGTCACGCCACTGGCCCTGCTCGTCCTTGCGGCCGAGCGCGACGTAGAGGGGGTCTTCCAGGGCATGCTCGAACACGGCATCGGCCAGACCGCCCACCGGCGGCGCCGACGCCAATGGAGGGTTGGTGAACTCGCGCAATCCCGCTCCTTGTGGCGCTCCGCACAGCGCCGTGAAAGCTACCTCACCGGGCGCTGTGACGGGAGGGGCGCCGAACCGACTCGGCACCGAGCGTACGCACTGGCCAACCGTTGAAATACGGCCACAAGGGAGGAGGCCGGGACAGAATTCTTACTCTTCCGTAAGTATCGGGCTCGCAATCTCCACGGAATCTGTACGACGTGCTTACGCAGCGTCGACCTGGGCGGGCGGCTCCGGGGCCGCCGCCTCCTCGGCCGCGGGCCGGGCAGCCGAACCCGGCGGCCGTTCCAGCCCGTTACCGCGCGGTGCCCGTACCAGCGCCAGGACGAGACCCCCCGCGATCATCCCCGTCACACCCGCCGCCACCGACGCCGTGTTGAGCCCCGACGTGAACGCGGCCCGCAGGACGTGCTCGGGGACCGTCCCGCGCAGCGCACCGGCGCCGCCGCCGGCCAGCGTGTGGGCCGCGTCGTGCGACAGCGTGTCCCGCATACGGGAGGTCAGCACCGTGCCGAAGACGGCGACCCCGAGCGCGTACCCGAGCTGTCGGGCCGTGTTGACCGCGCCGCCCGCCATACCGGCCCGCTCCGCCGGCACCGCGGCCAGCGCCGCGCCCGCGATCGCCGGGGCGACCAGGCCCGTGCCGATCCCCACCAGAACCAGACCCGGCACCAGGACCGTCCAGTTCGTGTCCGCGTCGAGCACGGCCTGGCTGAACGCGCCCGAGCCGATCAACAGCAGCCCGCCGCCTATGGTCAGCCGCGCCGGAACCCCGTGCAGCAGCTTCCCGGCGAGGATCGCGACCACGACGGACGCGCCCGTCAGCGGCAGCAGGGCGAGACCGCCGTGCACCGGGCTCATCCCGAGGACCGTCTGCATCCAGATCGACAGATAGGGGATCACGCCGAACGCCACCCCGTTGAACGCGAGCGCCCCCGCCATCACGCCCACGAACGCCGGCTTGCGCAGCAGGGACAGATCGAGCAGCGGATGGGCCACGCGGCGCTCGACGAGGGCGAAGGAGACCAGCGCCAGCGCCGCGAGCGCGAACGAGCCCGCCGTGACCGCCGACGTCCAGCCGTCGGACCCCGCCCGCACCATCCCGTACGTCGTCGCCCCCGCGAAGCACGCGAACGCCGCCGTGCCCGCCCAGTCGACACGCATCTCCCGCGGGCCGCGCGACTCGGGCACCACGCGCAGGGTCAGCCATACCGCCGCCACGCTCACCGGCAGGTTGACGAAGAAGATCCACCGCCAGCCGGGCCCCTCGGTGAGCAACCCGCCGGCCAGCGGCCCGGCCGCCGCCGCGGCGCCACTCACCGCGCCCCACACGCCGAGCGCGGCCGACCGCTGCCGTCCCTGGTACACCGAACCCAGCAGTGGCAGCGTCGTCGCGAACATCGCGGCCGCGCCCACCCCTTGCAGCCCGCGCGCCGCCAGCAGCATCCCGGGCCCCGACGCGAGGCCGCACCACAGTGACGCCCCCGCGAACAGCACGACCCCGGCCACATGCACCCGGCGCCGGCCCAGCACGTCCGCCGCCGCGCCCGCCGCCAGCAGCAGCGCGGCGAGCGCCAGCGCGTACCCGTCGACGACCCACTGCAGATCGGTCAGCGAGGCGTCCAGCGCCCGCGCGATGTCGGGCAGTGCCACGATCACGATCGTCACGTCCAGCAGCAGCATGAACGTCCCCAGACAGACCGCTGTGAGCGGCCCCCATGTACGCATCCTCGGCAACTCCTCGTCCTACGGCTTGTCCTGCACGTGCCTCGTACGATGAGGTGCCGCCGGACGATCCCGGTGATCAGCGGCGGAACGGCGCCCGGAACCGACAAGGAAGGGCGGCCCACCGATGGAATCCCCCACCTCCGACCCGCTCGACGTCGAACTCCTCCACGCCCTGGAGGTCGACGGCAGGGCGCCCTTCAGCCGGATCGCCGCGGTGCTCGGCGTCTCGGACCAGACCGTGGCCCGCCGCTACCGCAGGCTCGTCGCCGAGGGCGGTCTGCGGGTTGTCGCCGTCCGCAACAACGTGCGGCTCGGCCGGGACGACTGGATGCTGCGGCTGCGATGTACTCCGGACAGCGCCGAGACCATCGCGAACGCCCTGGCGCGGCGGCCCGACACCGCCTGGATCGGTCTCACCTCGGGCGGCACCGAAGTCGTCTGCATGACCCGGCCGCGCAGTCCCGGCGACCAGGACGACCTGCTCCTCGGCAAGCTCCCGCGGACCCCGCACATCCTCGAGATCCGTGCCTTCCAGATCCTGCACACCTACTTCGGCGGTCCGGTCGGGTGGCTGGTCAAGCACGGCCCGCTCGGGGCGGACCAGATCGCCGCGTTGCGTCGCGCACCCTCCGTGGACGCCGGTCCCGCCGTGCTCACCGGCGAGGACGAGCCGCTGGTCACCGCTCTCGAACGTGACGGTCGTGCGACCTATCCGGAGTTGCGGCGGGCGACCGGCCGGTCGGAGTCCGCCGTCAAGCGTCGGCTGGAGCAACTGCTCGGGTCCGGGGCGCTGTTCATCGACATCGAGTACGACAGCACTCCCCTGGGCTTCCGGGTCGGGGCGATTCTCTGGATCACCGCCGGGCCTGCGGCGCTTGACGCGGTGGGGCGTGCGCTTGCCGGGCACGCGGAGATCGCCTTCGTCGGTGCGACCTCGGGGCCCTCCAACCTTGTCGCGACCGCCGTGGCTCGTGATACCGCTGAGCTGTATGCGTACGTGAGTGGGAAGCTTGGTCGGCTTGGCGGGGTTGAGCATGTCGAGACGGCGCCGTTCCTGCGGCGGGTCAAGCAGCTCACGTATCAGCAACCCAAGCGCTAGCGCTGCGCGCGGCGCCTCATTGGGGCAGTGTGTGACGTGCGGGCCGGTTGTGGCTGGTCGCGCAGTTCCCCGCGCCCCTGAAGGGGCGTCCCCCCGGACGCCGGGTTTTCAACGACCCCGGTGAAGTCTGTCTCCGCCCGCCAGGATCTTGTTCGCCAGTGCGGTTGCCGCGCCCTGGGCCGCCGTGTGGCGTCTGCCGTGGACCAGGACGAACTCGACCTCGCCCAGTTCGGGCAGGCCCGCGCGGTCGGGGACGCGGACCAGGCCCGGGGGGATCAGGCCGCGTGAGTGGGCCATCACGCCCAGGCCCGCCCTCGCGGCCGCGATGAGGCCGTTGAGGCTGCCGCTGGTGCAGGCGATGCGCCAGGGGCGGCCCTGGCGTTCGAGGGCTTCCAGAGCCAGGGCTCGGGTGACCCCCGGCGGCGGATAGACGATCAGCGGTACCGGGCGCTCGGGGTCCAGTCGGAGCCGCTCCGCGCCGATCCAGACCAGGCGGTCGTGCCAGACCAGTTCGCCGCGCGGGTCCTCGGGGCGCCGCTTGGCCAGTACCAGATCGAGTTTTCCGTCGGCCAGTTGCTCGTGCAGGGTGCCCGAGAGCTCGACCGTCAGCTCCAGGTCGACCTCGGGGTGGTCGTGGCGGAAACTCTCCAGGATCTCGGTGAGGCGGGTGAGGACGAAGTCCTCGGAGGCGCCGAAGCGCAGCCGGCCGCGCAGCCGGGTCCCCGTGAAGAACGCAGCCGCCTGCTCGTGTGCGTCCAGGATGCGGCGCGCGAAGCCGAGCATCGCCTCGCCGTCCTCCGTCAGCTCCACGGAGTGGGTGTCCCGCGAGAACAGCTGCCGCCCTGCCGTGCCCTCCAGGCGGCGCACATGCTGGCTGACCGTGGACTGGCGCAGCCCGAGGCGCCGGGCGGCCTGCGTGAAGCTCAGTGTCTGGGCCACGGCCAGGAACGTACGCAGCTGCGAAGGGTCGTACACACCGTCCAGGCTATCGCGGTTCGTGATGACAGTCAGAGCGGTATGACGGATTCCCGATCACGGTCCCGAGGAGGACGATGGAGAGGGCACGAACCAGCTGGAGTCCGAGTCGGCGACAGAGACGTCCGCGACGAGGACTCGGCACCACAAGACTCAGCTACGGAGCACCGTGAAACGCCTGAAGTGGCCGTCCTGGCTGCCGATCGACCCGTACATCCTGCTGCTGCTCGGGACGGTGGGCCTCGCCGCCCTCCTCCCGGCCCGGGGCACCGGCGCCGACGTCGCGTCCGGCGCCTCCACCGCGGCCATCGCCTTCCTCTTCTTCCTCTACGGGGCGCGTCTTTCCACCCGTGAGGCGATGGACGGCCTGCGCCACTGGCGGCTGCATGTCACGGTCCTGGCCAGCACCTTCGTGGTGTTCCCGCTGCTCGGCCTGGCGGCCCGCGGACTCGAACCGGTCTTCCTGAACCACTCGCTCTACACGGGCCTGCTCTTCCTCACCCTCGTACCCTCGACGGTCCAGTCCTCGATCGCCTTCACCTCCATGGCGCGCGGCAACGTGCCCGCCGCGATCTGCGCGGGCTCCTTCTCCTCCCTCGCGGGCATCGTGATCACCCCGCTGCTCGCGGCGACACTCCTCGGCAGCACCGGGGGCGGGTTCTCCGCGGACTCGCTGATCAAGATCGTGCTCCAGCTGCTCGTGCCGTTCGTCGCCGGCCAGCTGCTGCGCCGCTGGATCGGCGGATTCGTCACGCGCCACAAGAAGGTCCTCGGCCTCGTCGACCGCGGCTCCATCCTCCTGGTCGTCTACACCGCGTTCAGCGAGGGCATGGTGCAGGGCATCTGGCACCAGGTCAGCCCCGCCCGGCTGGCCGGTCTGCTCGGGGTCGAGGTCGTACTGCTCGCCGTGATGCTCGCGATCACCTGGTACGGGGCGAAGGCACTGCGCTTCAGCCGCGAGGACCGGATCGTCGTCCAGTTCGCCGGGTCCAAGAAGTCCCTGGCGGCCGGACTGCCCATGGCGAGCGTGCTGTTCGGCGCCCACGCCGCACTGGCCGTACTGCCCCTGATGCTCTTCCACCAGATGCAGCTCATCGTCTGCGCGGTCATCGCCAAACGCCGCTCCCGCGACCCCGAGGCGGCGCCGGCCCTCACTCCGGACCCAGCCGCAGAGACACGAATCGCGGTCGGTACAGGGACACGTTCCGGCTGAGGTTCGCCTGCGCCGAAATGCCGGTCGTGTCCAGCCAGTTGACGTCGTAGCTCAGTACGATCCCGTCCCGGCCGACCGCCGGGTGGATCTGCGGGTTGTACGCCGCCACGCCCGGCCGCTGCTCCGGCAGCGGCGGGCTGAAGCCCTTGCCGGGCCCGTGCCAGGGCCCCGTGGGCGAGCACGCCCAGTACGAGGTGATCGTCGTCAGCCCCTCGGCGCCCGCCGCCATCGTGAACAGCACGTACGTCCCACCGTCGCGGACGACCGTGAACGCGCTGCCCACCCCGGTCCGACTGCCGTCCCCCAGCACGGGCTTCATCCGCGAGGGGATGGACCAATCCTCGCCGTCCCAGTACCGCCACGCCGCCGGATCCGCCAGCCGGCCGCGGGGCACGCGCGCGACGTACGCCTTCGACACGGGCTGTGAGGCCGCCCGGGCGTCGTCACCGCCGAAGACGTACGTCCAGTTCTCGTCGTCGATCATCGCGGTCGTGCCGAACAGCACCCGCTGCGCCGGATCCCGGACCCCCTGCTGGTCGAGGACCTTCACGATGCCCTCGACGCGCAGGTCGGGCAGCGAGAGCGTGGCGACCTCGGTGGCGGTCGGGACACCGTAGATCCAGGGGTACGTGCCGTTCGCACGGGTCCACAGCACGACCCGTACGACCTGCTCGGACGAACCGGGGGAGCGGGGCTCGATCCGCGCCGCCACCGGCCAGCGCCACTGCCCCGGTGCCGGGTCCGCGAACAGCGGCGCCGGCAGGGTCTGCTGGAGGCGGCCGTCATCCATGACCACGGCCGAGTTGCGCACCAGGGGCGTGTTCGTGTCCCGCCACGCGTAGGACTCACCCGCCGGGTTCGGCGGCCGGTACACCGGACCGAGGAACGTGTCCGAGAACAGCCACAGCACCCGCCCGTCCGGCAGCCGCACCGAGTGCGTGCCGTCGCCGCCGGTCCAGTCGTCGGTCCGCGAGGCGTCGTCCCCGTACCGCGCGAACTCGCCCGTGAGGTCCTGGTCCGCGGCCCACGAGGTGACCTTGCGGGCCGCGCAGGAGCCCTCCCGGTCCTGGTCGTCCGGGAGGGCGGTGAGCAGCACGGCGCCGAGGACCAGGGCCAGCAGCAGGCCGAGCCCGGTCCCCGTGCGCTGTCGTGCTCGTGCGTCGTCGGGCACGCCCGGGACGTTAGTGGCTGCCGCTCACCCGGTCCATGGGCAGCCACAGGACGGTGTCCCGGGTCACAGCGGCGGACGCGGATGTGGCCGTGGATGCGGATGTGGGTGCGGGTGCGGTGCGGACGTCGGCGACCTCCGCGTCGCTCAGCGCCCGGTCGTACACCCGTACGTCGTCGATCGCGCCCGTGAAGTGCGCCCGGCTGTCGAGCTTCTGGCCGATGTGCACGCCGAACGGCGAGTTGCGGCTCACGGAACCCGGCACGTCCGCCGTACTGGCCGCCGTGCCGTCGATGAACAGCGTGAGCTGTCCGCCGCCGCGCCGCAGCGCCAGATGATGCCACTGCCCGTCGTTGTACGCGCCGGTCGTGCGCACCGACGCGGACCTCGGGGCGCTCGCGCCGTCCCGGACGGTGATCAGCCCCTGGATACGGTCACTCGCGGGTTCGCCGCGCAGCCACACCTGCGGCTGGGTGGTGCCGACCCCGCCCATCCAGAGCAGCGGCTGTTCACCGGTGGTGGCCGTGTAGCGGAACCACAGCGACGCCGTGAAGTCCTTGGTCCTGAGCGGCAGTTGGTCGCGGTACGGCAGGCGTACGGCGTCGTCGGTGCCGTCGAAGTCGAGGGCGCCGCCGAACACCCCGTCCGTCGCGCGGGCGCCGCCGAGGACCGCCGCCCGACGCGCGTCCGGTGCGCGGTCGGCCGTCGTCGGGTCCGGGCCGCGGCGCGGCTGCAACCAGTCCTCGGTGAACCGCGCGAAGCGGATCTCGTCGCGCGCGTCCACCGCGCCGCCCTCGTACATCAGGCCGGCCGTGTCGCGGCCGATCCCCACCAGGTCCGAGTAGCCGGACCAGTCCGTGGTGACGACCGTGCCCCGGTCCACGCTGTCCCAGGTGCGTCCGGCGTCGTAGGAGGAGCGGATCATCATCGTGCGGCGGCGGTCCGGGTCGGCGGGGCAGGCGAGCAGGATCCGGTTGCCCAACCGCAGGGTGGAGCCCTGCACCTGGGGCGTGTACAGGTCCGGGAGGGCCTGGAAGGGCGAGACGAAGGTGTCACCGCCGTCGCGGCTGAACGCCTGCGTACGGTGGCCGAGATCGGTGCCGTCCTGCTCGCGGCCGCTGACCAGGATCGTCCCGTCGGCGCGCTCGGTCATGGTGATCTCGGACGGCTTCTGCCGGAACGTGCCCTCGGCCGGTATCGACCACGAGTCCGTCGCCCCGATCCGCCAGTGGTCACCGCCGTCGTCGCTCACGATCAGCGCGGCATGGTTGGCGCTGACCCTCCCCCAGCCTCCGGCCGGGGGGACCCCCATCTCGCTTCGCTCGCCGTCCCACGTCTCGGTGTTGACGCCGAAGACGAGTCGGCCCGCGTGCTTGCCGCGGGACAGCTGGATGCCGTGCACAGGGCCTGTCGCGTACCAGGAGTTCCAGTTCGGGGGGAGGATCTCGGCGCTGAGGTCGCGCGGCTCGGACCAGGTGCGGCCGTCGTCGTCGCTGTGCTGCATGTGCGGGGTGCGATCGCAGGGGACGTCGCAGTTGCGGCCGTCCGTGCGGCCCGTGTTGTACGTCTCGGCCAGCACGATCCGGCCGGTCTCGCGGTCCACGATCGGCGCGGGGTTGCCGTGCGTGTCGCCGGCGCCCTCGTTGACGACCTGGAGCGGACTCCAGGTGCGGCCGTCGTCGGTGGAGCGCTTGAGCACGATGTCTATGTCACCGGCGTCACTGCAGTCGTTCACCCGGCCCTCCGCGAACGCGAGCAGGGTGCCCTTCGTCGTCTTCACGACGGCCGGGATCCGGAAACAGGCGTAACCGGGATCCTGGGAGGCCTTGAAGAGCACCTGCTGCTCGAAGCCCGGGTCCGGGGCGGCGGGTTCGGCCTGCGCCGCCGGGGTCGTGAGGGCGAGTAACGCGACGGTGGTGAGAACCGTTGTCAGGGTGGATCTGAGGCGTGCGCGAAGACTTGACGGCATGGTGCGGCCCTGCCCTTCATGCGTCTGGACATCTGAACATCTGGACATCCCACGTCCAACGTGCGCGGCCACAGACGCTACTGGGGCCTCCGGCGGCCCACAAGGACCGCGCACGAGTCGCGGTCGGGTAAATCGCGCGGCCCCGGTCATGCCGGGAGATCAGTTCATGCGCCTGTTGATCCGGATTTCCGGTACGGACGGCTGATGCGGGCTAACGTTCCGTCATGAACGCACCGGACACCGAACCCCGTCTCGCCCTCGACCCCGCGCGCACCGCCCTCGTGCTCGTCGATCTGATGGACCGCATCGTGGGACTGCCGCTGGAGCCCCGCAAGGGCCCCGAACTCCTCTCCGTCGCCGAGGAGTTGGCAGCCGCCTTCCGGGCAGTGGGCGCGCTCGTCGTGCTCGTCCGCGTCGAACGGGCCGGCGTCGGCGAGCAGCCGCCCGGCAGCGGGCTGGTCTCCGGGCTCGCGGCCGACGGCGACCTCGAGATCGTGAAGCGGACCATCGGTGGCTTCCAGGGCACGGGTCTGGACGAGCGGCTTCGCGAACGCGGCGTCACCACGCTGGTGTTCGGCGGAGTCGCCACCAATCTCGGCGTCGAGTCCACCGCCCGCGCCGCCGGCGACCTCGGCTACGACCTCGTCTTCGTCGAGGACGCCATGGCCGCCCTCACCGCGCCCGAACACGAGGCCTCCGTGAAGCTGGACTTCCCGCGCCTAGGGACGGTCGTCACCGCTTCGGAGGTCCACTTCGCCAAGGGCTGAGCGCGAAAGACGTCAGCCTTGCGCGAAAGACGTCAACTTTGGCCCGCGAGTGAGCCGAAGGGGCGCGCCTGTGTCGAGAGCGCGAGCGCGCGGAGGCCCGACGAAGGAGGGTCGAGCACGGTCGCGCTCTCGACACAGGCTTCTGCGCCCCGGAGGCGAACCGAGCGTTAAAAAGGGGGGGCGGGGCCCCTCCGGCGCAGGGGGCGCTCCCCGCCGGGTCGGGGCCCCGCCGCCGTGCAGCGGGGAGACCGGTCAGCCCTGGGCGGCCGCGGCCCGCAGAGCGATGCGGTGCTCGCCCGCGTACACGTTCATGGAGGCGCCCCTGAGGAAGCCGACGAGGGTGAGGTTCGACTCGGCGGCCAGGTCCACGGCCAGCGAGGACGGGGCCGAGACCGCGGCGAGGACGGGGATGCCCGCCATCACCGCCTTCTGGGCCAGCTCGAAGGACGCCCGGCCCGAGACCAGCAGGACCGTGCGGGAGAGCGGCAGCGAGCCGTTCTGCAGGGCGCGGCCGACCAGCTTGTCGACCGCGTTGTGACGCCCTACGTCCTCCCGGATGTCGACCAGCTCGCCGTCCTCGGTGAACAGGGCCGCCGCGTGCAGGCCCCCGGTCCGGTCGAAGACCCGTTGCGCCGCGCGGAGCCGGTCGGGGAGGCTCGCGAGGAGCTCGGGTTCGAGCCGCACCGGGGGAGTGGTGTCGCCCGCCGTGTCGTCGATCGTCCAGCGGGCCGTCGTACGGACCGCGTCCAGGCTCGCCTTGCCGCACAGGCCGCAGGACGAGGTCGTGTAGACGTTGCGTTCGAGCGTGATGTCGGGGATGACGACGCCGGGCGCCGTCCGCACGTCGACGATGTTGTACGTGTTCGAGCCGTCCACCGTGGCGCCCGCGCAGTACACGATGTTCTGCAGTTCCTCGGCGGCGCCCAGAACCCCCTCGCTGACCAGGAAGCCCGCCGCGAGCGCGAAGTCGTCGCCCGGGGTGCGCATCGTGATCGCGAGGGGTTTTCCGTTGAGGCGGATCTCCAGTGGTTCCTCGGCGACGAGCGTGTCCGGGCGGGCGGAGACCGCCCCGTCCCGGATGCGGATCACCTTGCGTCGTTCCGTGACTCGTCCCATGTCCTGATCAGTCCCGGTTCTGTACGTGCTGGTAGCCGAAACGGCCCTTGATGCAGAGGTTGCCGTGGGTCACCGGGTTGTCGTGCGGTGAGGTGACCTTCACGATCTCATTGTCCTGCACGTGCAGAGTGAGGTTGCAGCCCACTCCGCAGTACGCGCACACCGTGGTCGTCTCGGTCTGCGCCGACTCGTCCCACGTACCCGCCGCCCGCATGTCGAACTCCGACTTGAAGGACAGCGCTCCCGTCGGGCACACCTCGATGCAGTTGCCGCAGTACACACAGGCGGACTCGGTGAGCGGCCCGTCGTGCTCGACCGCGATCCGGGCGTCGAAACCGCGCCCGACGACGGAGATCGCGAAGCTGTTCTGCCACTGGTCGCCACAGGCGTCCACGCACTTGTAGCAGAGGATGCACTTGTCGTAGTCACGGACGTACAGGTCGTTGTCGACCCTCGGCTCCTCGTTGAGACGGGCCGCGTCCGGGCCGAAGCGGTCCGGCTTCGCCTCGTACTCCTTGAGCCACTCGGCGACCTGCGGTGTGGTCGACAGGTCGACCGAGGACGCGAGGAGTTCGAGGACGATCTTGCGGCTGTGGCGGGCGCGCTCGGTGTCCGTACGGACCTCCATGCCCGCCTCCGCCTTGCGGGAGCAGGCCGGGACGAGCGTGCGTGCTCCCTCGACCTCGACCACGCACACACGGCAGGCGTTCTTCGGCGTGAGCGTGTCGCCCTGGCACAGCGTCGGCACGTCTTTTCCGGCGGCCCGGCAGGCGTCGAGGATGGTCGAGCCCTCGGGGACCCGTACGGGTTCCTCGTCCACGGTGAATTCGAGCAGACGGCGGGGAACCCCCAGCGATACCACGGTCATTCGTACGCCCCCAGACGGTCGATGGCGGATTCCACGGCGTTCCAGGCGGTCTGTCCGAGACCGCAGATCGAGGCGTCCCGCATGGCACGGCCCACCTCGCGCAACAGCACGATGTCGCCCGCCGCCTCCGCGCCCGTCCGCTCGACGATGCGGTGCAGCGCCTCCTCCTGGCGGACCGTCCCGACCCGGCACGGCACGCACTGCCCGCACGACTCGTCGCGGAAGAACTCGGCGATCCGCAGCAGCAGGCGCGGCAGCGGCACGGTGTCGTCGAAGGCCAGTACGACACCGGAGCCGAGCGTCGTGCCCGCCTCCCGGGTGCCTTCGAAGGTGAGCGGGATGTCCAGCTCGTCGGGTCGTACGAAGCCACCGGCCGCGCCGCCGAGCAGTACAGCCCGCAGACGCTCACGCACCCCCGCCAGCTCCAGCAGTTCGCCGAGTGTCGCGCCGAACGGCAGCTCGTAGATGCCGGGCCGGTCCACGCTTCCCGACACGCAGAACAGCTTCGGCCCGGTGGACTTCCCGGTGCCGATCGCCGCGTACGCCTGGGCTCCTATGGTGAGGATGGGCAGCACGTTGACCAGCGTCTCGACGTTGTTCTCGGCGGTGGGTTTGCCGAACAGGCCCTTCTCCACGGGGAAGGGCGGTTTGGAGCGCGGCTCTCCTCTGTACCCCTCTATCGAGTTGAAGAGGGCGGTCTCCTCGCCGCAGATGTACGCGCCCGCGCCGCGCCGGATCTCGATGTCGAAGGCGTACCCCTGGCCGAGCACGTCGTCCCCGAGCAGTCCACGCGCGCGTGCCTGTCCGATGGCGTGTTCCAGGCGCTGGAGGGCCCGGGGGTACTCGCCGCGCAGGTAGAGGTAGCCCTTGTGGGCGCCGACCGCGTACCCCGCGATCGTCATCGCCTCCACGAGGGAGAACGGGTCGCCCTCCATGAGCACCCGGTCCTTGAAGGTGCCGGGCTCCGACTCGTCGGCGTTGCAGACGAGGTAGTGCGGGTGGTCGGGCTGGGACGCCGTGGCCTGCCATTTGCGGCCGGTGGGGAAGGCGGCGCCGCCGCGCCCGACCAGACCCGCGTCGGTGACCTCGCGGATGACCCCGGCGGGACCGATCGCGAAGGCCTGCCGCAGGGCCGTGTAGCCGCCGTGCGCCCGGTAGTCGTCGAGCGAGGACGGGTCCACGACGCCGACCCGGCCCAGCAGCAGGAGGGACGGGTCGCCGGCCTGCGGAACCGCCAGCGCCGCCGGCGGCTCCTCGGGTGCCGAGTCCGGCGCGCTGCCCGCGAGCACCGCCGACTCGACGGTCGCGGGCGCCGACACCGCCGTACGCACCGGCTCCCCGGCCTTGATCGCCAGTGCCGCCGGAGCCCGCTCGCACAGGCCCAGGCACGGGCTGCGCTCGACGCTGACACCGCTGCCGAGGCCGAGCCGGGCCTCGACACCGGCGCACAGTTCCGAAGCTCCGGCCGCCGCGCACGCGAGGTCCGTGCAGACGTGGAGCACGGTCGCGGGGCGCGGCTTCACCGAGAACATCGAGTAGAAGGTGGCGACCCCGTAGGCCTCTGCCGGCGGCACCGTGAGCCGTCGGCAGAGGTAGTCCAGGGCGCCGTCGCTGATCCAGCCGACGCGGTCGTTGACGGCGTGCAGCCCCGGCAACAGCAGGTCACGGCGTTCCCGGGCCTCGCGGCCGCCGCGTGCCCACCTCAGGTCGGCGTCGGAACGGTCGGCGCCCTCCCACGAAGACTCCGGAGGACCGAGCAGCGCGTCGACCGCCGCCCGCTCCTCGTCCGTCGGTTTGCTGTCACCGAAGTGCAGGTCCACTTACGTCACCTCACTTGAATCGCAACCGGCAGCTTCTCGATCCGGATCGCCGACGCCTTGAACTCCGCCGTACCGGCGATCGGGCAGTTCTCCTCGATCGTCAGCTGGTTGGTGTCCACCTCGTCGGGAAAGTGCATGGTCATGAACGCGAGCCCGGGCCGCAGCGCCGGGTCGACCCACACCGGGGCCACCACCGAGCCGCGCCGCGAGGAGATCCGCACCTCCTCGCCGACCGTCACGCCGTAGTGCTCGGCGTCCTCCGGGCACAGCTCGATGTACTCGCCGCGCCGCAGCGGAGACGCGAAACTGCCGCTCTGCACACCGGTGTTGTACGAGTCGAGCCGCCGCCCGGTGGTCAGCCGGATCGGATACCGCTCGTCCGTCAGATCGACGGGCGGGTCGTGCTGGACGATCCCGAAGGGCGCGAGTCGGCCGCGCTCGGCGGGGTCGGACGACCACAACCGCCCGTGCAGGTACGTCGGTTCGAGCCTGTCCGGGTCCGGGCAGGGCCACTGGATGCCCTGGTGCTCCGCCAGGCGCTCGTATGTCATCCCGTAGTGGTCCGGCGACACCGAGCGCAGCTCGTTCCACACGGCCTCGGAGTCCGCGTACTTCCACTCGTGGCCCAGCCGGGCGGCGAGGTCGCAGAGGATGTCGATGTCCTCGCGGGCCTCACCGGGCGGGGTGACCGCCCGGCGCACCCGCTGAACCCGCCGCTCGCTGTTGGTGGTCGTGCCGTCCGTCTCGGCCCACCCGGCGGTCGCGGGCAGTACGACGTCGGCCAGCTCGGCGGTCTTGGTGAGGAAGATATCCTGGACCACCAGGAAGTCGAGGGCGCGCAGCCGCCGTACGGCCTGTTCGCTGTCGGCCTCCGACTGCGCCGGGTTCTCGCCGATGCAGTAGACGGCCCTGAGCGTGCCCTCCTCCATGGCCTCGAACATCTCCGTCAGGTTCAGCCCGTAGTGCGGCTGGATGACGGTGTCCCACGCGGACTCGAACTTCAGCCGGGCGTCCGGGTCGAGGATGTCCTGGAAGCCGGGGAGGCGGTTCGGGATGGCGCCCATGTCGCCGCCGCCCTGCACGTTGTTCTGGCCGCGCAGGGGCTGCAACCCCGAGCCGAAGCGCCCCACATGGCCCGTCAGGAGCGACAGGTTGATGAGTGCGCGCACGTTGTCCGTGCCGTTGTGGTGCTCGGTGATGCCCAGCGTCCAGCACAGTTGGGCGCGCTCGGCGCGGGCGTAGGCGTGCGCCAACTCCCTTATCGCGGCGGCCGGTACGCCCGTCACCTTCTCGGCGAGCGACAGGGTCCAGGGCTCGACGAGCTGCTTGTACTCCTCGAAGCCGGTGGTCGCCCGCTCGATGAAGGCGTCGTTCGCCAGCCCGGAGTGGACGATCTCGCGGCCGATCGCGTGGGCCATCGGGATGTCCGTGCCCACGTTCAGGCCGAGCCAGCTCTCCGCCCACTCGGCCGTGGAGGTGCGGCGCGGGTCGACGGCGTACATCCGTGCCCCGTTCCTGATCCCCTTCAGCACGTGCTGGAAGAAGATCGGGTGCGCGAAACGGGCGTTGGAGCCCCACATCACGATGAGGTCGGTGTGCTCGACCTCCGCGTACGAGGAGGTCCCGCCGCCCGAGCCGAAGGCGGCCGACAGTCCGGCCACGCTCGGCGCGTGGCAGGTGCGGTTGCAGGAGTCGACGTTGTTGGTGCCCATCACGACGCGCGCGAACTTCTGCGCCACGTAGTTCATCTCGTTCGTGGCGCGGGCGCAGGAGAACAGGCCGAACGCGTCGCGCGCCACGCTCAGGCCCCGGGCGGCGCGGTCGAGCGCCTCGTCCCAGGTGGCGCGGCGGAAGGGCTCGTCGCGGGAGTCGCGGACGAGGGGGTGCGTAAGTCGGGTGTACGTCTTGGGAGTTCGGTCGCGTTTCCTCATACGGCGGTCCTCAAGAAGGTCCTCGTGGATGTCCTCGTGGTTGTCCTCATGCGGCGGTCCTCAGCGCGAGCAGGTCCGAGATGGCGTGGACGGTGCGGAGCGTGGGCACCGGAACGTCGGTGATCTCCGCCAGCTCGACGACGGCCGCGAGCAGCACGTCGAGTTCGAGCGGCTTGCCGCGCTCCAGGTCCTGCAGAGTGGAGGTGCGGTGGTCGCCGACGCGTTCCGCGCCGGCCAGCCGCCGCTCGATGGAGACGCCCACCTGGCAGCCCAGCGCCTCGGCGACCGCGAGCGTCTCGGCCATCATGATCTCGATGACCTTGCGCGTACCGCCGTGCAGGCACATCTGGCGCATGGTGGCGCGGGCCAGGGCGCTGATGGGGTTGAAGGAGATGTTGCCGAGCAGCTTGAGCCAGATGTCGTTGCGCAGATCCGGCTCGACGGGGCACTTGAGACCGCCCGTCACCATGGCGTCGCTGAACGCCGTACAGCGGGCCGAGACCGAGCGGTCGGGCTCGCCGACGGAGAACCGGGTGCCTTCGAGATGGCGGACAACTCCCGGTCCTGCCAGCTCGGTTGCCGCGTACACGACGCAACCGATGGCCCGTTCGGGCGCGATCACCGCACTGACCGCGCCGTCCGGGTCCACGCTCTCGACCCGGTGGCCGTCGTGCGGGCCGCCGTGCCGGTGGAAGTACCACCAGGGAATGCCGTTCTGGGCGGCGATCACCGCCGTCGTGTCGTTCAGGAGAGGCTCGATGAGCGGCCCGCACGCCGCGTACGAGTTGGCCTTCAGGCCCAGGAAGACGAAGTCGACCGGGCCGACCTCGGCCGGGTCGTCGGTGGCGTGGGCCCGGGCGGTGAAGTCGCCGCGCGGGCTGAGCACTCGCACTCCGTGCTGCCTCATGGCCGCGAGATGCGGTCCACGGGCGATGAGGTGCACATCGGCACCCGCGCGATGCAGCGCGGCTCCGACGTAGGCGCCGATCGCACCGGCGCCGAGAACTGCCACTTTCACTTGAGGGGCTCCGTTCGGTCGAGGGTACCGAGGAGATGCTGAGCTGATCAGCGGTGAACCGTGATGACGCGATGAACAGTGTCGACGGAATATTGTCTACAGTATGGGAGTTGGGGCGACAAGGGTTCGCGCAGCACCTGGTACCGCCCCTGAACACGCGCCGCTCCATCCGGAGCGCACTCGCCGTCGCGGCCGGAACGCACTCGCTGTCGCGCCCGGAACACCCTTGGTGAGCTCCGGAGTTGGGTCCGGAGAACCGTTCGTCGGCCCAGGGCGACCGTTCGTCGCGTTCGGGATACCGCTCACCGCATACGGTCGCCGATTTGGCTGAGCCGCCTTCCCAACCGAGCGACCGCTTCCTATCGTCCGGGATCATGAGTCCCCCTGTAGCGCCACCCGGCTGGAGCCGCTGGCTGGTCCCGCCCGCGGCCCTTTCGGTGCACCTCTCGATCGGACAGGCCTATGCCTGGTCCGTGTTCAAACCGTCCCTGGAGTCCGCGCTCGACCTCAGCGGCACCCAGAGCGCCCTGCCCTTCCAGCTCGGCATCGTGATGCTGGGCCTGTCGGCGGCGTTCGGCGGCACGCTCGTGGAGCGCAACGGGCCGCGCTGGGCGATGACCGTGGCCCTGATCTGCTTCTCCTCGGGCTTCCTGCTCTCCGCGCTCGGCGCCGCCACCGAGCAGTACTGGCTGATCGTGTTCGGCTACGGCTTCGTCGGCGGCATCGGCCTCGGCATCGGCTACATCTCACCCGTCTCGACGCTCATCAAGTGGTTCCCGGACAGGCCGGGCATGGCCACCGGCATCGCCATCATGGGCTTCGGCGGCGGCGCGCTGATCGCCTCACCGTGGTCCGCGCAGATGCTGGAGTCGTTCGGTTCCGACAACACCGGGATCGCGCAGGCGTTCCTCGTGCACGGGCTGACGTACGCCGTCTTCATGCTGCTGGGTGTGCTGCTGGTCCGCGTGCCGCGCCCCGCGAAGACCGCGGCCGACGGCGGTCCCGCGCCGCTCGAAGGGGTGCAGGTCTCCGCGAACAGCGCCATCAGAACCCCCCAGTTCTGGTGTCTGTGGGTCGTGCTCTGCATGAACGTGACCGCCGGGATCGGCATCCTGGAGAAGGCCGCCCCGATGATCACCGACTTCTTCGCGGACACCTCGACCCCCGTCTCGGCGTCGGCGGCGGCCGGGTTCGTCGCGCTGCTCTCGGCGGCCAACATGCTGGGCCGGATCGGCTGGTCGTCGACGTCCGACCTGATCGGCCGCAAGAACATCTACCGCGTCTACCTCGGCGTCGGCGCACTGATGTACGCGCTCATCGCCTGGGTCGGGGACTCCTCGAAGCCGCTGTTCATCGTCTGCGCGCTGGTGATCCTCTCCTTCTACGGCGGCGGTTTCGCGACCATCCCCGCCTACCTGAAGGACCTCTTCGGCACCTACCAGGTCGGCGCGATCCACGGGCGGCTGCTCACCGCCTGGTCGACCGCGGGCGTCCTCGGACCGCTGATCGTCAACTGGATCGCGGACCGCCAGGAGGAGGCCGGCAAGTCCGGCGAGTCCCTTTACGGCACTTCACTGATCATCATGATCGGGCTGCTCGTGGTCGGATTCGTCGCCAACGAGCTCGTCCGTCCCGTCCACACCCGCCACCACATCCCAGCCCAGAGGGAGGCCGCCGATGTCCACGAGCGACAGCAGCCCGCCTGACAGCAGTGCGCCCGACCGCCGCCCGCTGATCGCCTTCGCCTGGCTCTGGGTGGGCGCGCCCCTGGCGTATGGTCTCTACGAACTCGTACGGAAGGCCACTCAGCTGTTCACGGGGTAGGTGTTCGGGCGTCCGAGGGTCTGACGGAAGCCGACAAGGGTGGCGCGCCATTCCTGTGACTTTACGTGTCCTCGTACCCGTGAGTACCTGATCAGACTGGTGAGTCCCGTTACCCAGGCAACAAGGGGGACCGCCCATGACCGGCTCACGCATCTCCGCCGTCGGCCACTATCAGCCCGCCAGGGTTCTCACCAACGAGGACCTGGCGGAGCTGGTCGACACCAGCGACGAGTGGATCACGAGCCGGGTGGGCATCCGCACGCGCCACATCGCCGGGCCCGACGAGCCGGTCGACGAGCTGGCGGCGCACGCCGCGGCCAAGGCCCTCGCGTCGGCCGGCCTCGCCCCCGAGGACATCGACCTCGTCCTGGTGGCCACCTCCACCGCGATCGACCGGTCGCCGAACATGGCCGCCCGGGTCGCCGCCCGCCTCGGCATCCCGTCGGCGGCCACCATGGACCTCAACGTCGTCTGCGCGGGCTTCACGCACGCACTGGCCACCGCCGACCACGCCGTGCGCGCGGGCGGCGCGACCCGGGTGCTCGTCATCGGCGCCGACAAGATGTCCGACGTGGCCGACTGGACGGACCGCACGACCTGCGTGCTCGTCGGGGACGGGGCGGGCGCCGCGGTCGTCGAGGCCGCCGAGGAGACCGGCATCGGACCCGTGCTCTGGGGCTCGGTGCCGGAGATGGGGAACGCGGTGCGGATCGAGGGCGTGCCTTCGCGCTTCGCGCAGGAGGGCCAGAGCGTCTACCGCTGGGCGACCACCCGGCTGCCGGCCATCGCCCGCCAGGCCTGCGAGCGTGCGGGGCTCACCCCCGCGGACCTCGCCGCGGTCGTGCTGCACCAGGCCAACCTGCGGATCATCGAGCCCCTCGCCGAGAAGATCGGCGCCGTGAACGCCGTCGTCGCCCGCGATGTCGTCGAGTCCGGCAACACCTCGGCCGCCAGCATCCCGCTCGCCCTGTCCAAGCTCGTCGAACGCGGCGAGATCTCCACCGGCGACCCGGTGCTCCTGTTCGGCTTCGGCGGCAATCTCTCGTACGCGGGACAGGTCGTCCGCTGCCCGTGACCTGCGGGTATTGCGCGGTGTGACCAGGCCAACTCCCCCTGGGCCTGGCCATTGTGCGCCGTAGACTGTAGACGAAAGACAATTGATACTGGCTTTCCGGCTGCTGTGCTGCCGCAGTGGACGCCGCAGACGCCGCAGCTGCCCAGGAGGGGGACCGCGATGTTGTCGACCGGACTGCCGCAGGGGTCGGTGCCGAAACTCGAACGGCCGGGGCCGCTGCGGGACCGCGTCTACGAGGCGTTGCTCGAACTCATCACGACCCGGGCCCTGCAGCCCGGCCAGCACCTGGTGGAGAGCGAACTCGCGGGGCACCTCGGGGTCTCCCGGCAGCCGGTGCGTGAGGCGTTGCAGCGGCTGAACACCGAGGGCTGGGTCGATCTGCGGCCCGCGCAGGGTGCGTTCGTGCACGAGCCGACGGAGGCGGAGGCCGACCAACTCCTCACCGTCCGCACGCTGTTGGAGGCCGAGGCCGCCCGGCTCGCGGCGGCCAACGCGGGCACGGCAGGCATCGCGGCACTTGAGGAGCTGTGCGCCCAGGGCGAGGACGCGGTCGGCGCCGATGACGTGGACGGGGCCGTCGCGATGAACGCCCGTTTCCACGCGAAGGTCATGGAGCTCGCCGGCAACGCGGTCCTCGCCGAGCTGGCCGCGCAGGTCGACCGGCGTGTCCGCTGGTACTACACGCCGGTCGCCCGGCAGCGCGGCGGTCAGTCCTGGATCGAGCACCGGGATCTGATCGCCGCGATCTCCGCCCGCGATGAGCAGCGGGCGACCGAGGTCATGCGGGCCCACACCGAGCACACGCGCCGGACATATCACGCTCGTCCCCGCGACTGAGCTCCGCTGGGGGGCGATGTGTTGTCTGCGGGTGCGTCGTGGCTGGTCGCGCAGTTCCCCGCGCCCCTTACGGGGCGCCGCTGTTGAGGCCTGTCAGAACTCGGCCGCGTGCTCCCGCGCCCAATCTCCGAACGTGCGCGGTGCCTGCCCTGTGATCTCCTCGACCGTCGGTAGGACCTGGGACTCGTCCAGGATTCCGTCGGCGAAGAAGCGGAGGAAGGCGGTGGCGTACGGGGCCGGGAACGCGGCGCCCAGCGCCTCGCGTGTCTCCTCGTCCGTGAGGGCGATGGTGCGCAGGTCGCGGTTCAGGACCTCGCCGAGGATGGCGATGCGGTCGGCGGGCAGCAGGGCCTGAGGTCCCGTCAGGACGTAGGTGCGGCCCTCGTGTTCGGGGCCGGGTGCGAGCAGGGCGCGGGCGGCGACCTGGGCGATGTCGTACGGGTCGATGTCCGCCGTGCGGACACCGGCGAACGGCACCCGCACCTCGTCGCCCTTGCGGATCTGGTCCGCGAGCGACAGCGCGTTGGCCATGAAGCTGACCGGCCGCAGGAAGGTCCAGGCGAGCCCGGACGCGCGCCCCCCGGCCTCCGCCGCCCGCATATAGCGGGTCACCGCGTTGTCGCCGTCGTCGCCTTCGAGCTCCGCCGACTTGCCGGAGAGCATCACGACCCGCTCGACACCCGCCGCCCGCGCATCGGCGAGGATCGCCTGCTGCCCCTCGTACCCCGGCATCAGGAACAGCGCGCGTACTCCGTCGAGGGCGTCCCGCACCGTCTCCGGGCGGTTCAGGTCACCGGCCACCGCCTCGGTGCCCTGCGGTAATCCGGTCGAAGCGCCGGCCCGGCTCAGCGCTCGCACCGGCTCACCGGCCGCGGCCACCGCGCGCACCACCCCGGCACCCACATTCCCCGTGGCACCCGTCACCAGAATCATGCGCCCCCCTCTCCGACCCCCGGCCGAGACGGCCCGGGACACCGCGCCCATCCTGCGCCCTGGATCCGCGCCGGGCTACCCTCCCAACCTCCTTTGTCCTGTGAGTGGAAGAAGTCGTCGGTAATTCGTGCGCGACTTCTTCCCAGCTTCGGCAGCCGCTGCTACGTTCCCCTCGAAAGCCAACGACGGCAGTGCCGATGAGGCGGGGAGGGGCTCGTGAGACGTATGACGGCGCGACCCGGGAACGCCCATCAGGCGCGACTGCTCAGGCTGTTGCGCGACGATGGCCCCAACTCGCGTGCACAACTGGGCGATCAGGTCGACCTCTCCCGGTCCAAGCTGGCGGTGGAGGTCGAACGGCTCCTGGAGACGGGCCTCGTGGTGGCGGACGGACTCGCCGCCTCCCGCGGTGGCCGCCGCTCCCACAACATCCGCCTCGCTCCCGCCCTGCGCTTCCTCGGCGTCGACATCGGCGCCACGTCGGTCGATGTGGCCGTCACCAACGCGGAGCTGGAGGTACTGGGGCACATCAACCAGCCCATGGACGTACGCGAGGGCCCGGTCGCGGTCTTCGAGCAAGTCCTGTCCATGGCAGCCAAGTTGAAGGCATCGGGACTCGCGGAGGGTTTCGACGGCGCCGGCATCGGCGTCCCGGGGCCGGTCCGCTTCCCCGAGGGCGTCCCGGTCGCCCCGCCGATCATGCCGGGCTGGGACGGTTTCCCGGTGCGCGAGGCGCTGAGCCAGGACCTCGGCTGCCCCGTCATGGTCGACAACGACGTGAACCTGATGGCCATGGGGGAGCAGCACGCGGGCGTCGCCCGTTCCGTGGGCGACTTCCTCTGCGTCAAGATCGGCACGGGCATCGGCTGCGGGATCGTCGTCGGCGGTGAGGTCTACCGCGGTACGACGGGCAGCGCGGGCGACATCGGGCACATCCAGGCCGTGCCCGACGGCCGCCCGTGCGCCTGCGGCAACCGGGGCTGCCTGGAAGCCCACTTCAGTGGCGCCGCGCTCGCCCGCGACGCCACGGACGCCGCCCAACAGGGGCATTCCCAGGAACTGGCGGCACGGCTGGCGGCGGCGGGCTCCCTGAGCGCCGTCGACGTCGCCGCCGCGGCCGCCGCGGGCGACGCCACCGCGCTCGAACTGATCCGCGAGGGCGGCAACCGCACCGGCCAGGTCATCGCCGGACTCGTCAGCTTCTTCAATCCGGGCCTGGTGGTGATCGGCGGTGGGGTGACCGGTATCGGCCACACCCTGCTCGCCGCGATCCGCACCCAGGTCTACCGCCAGTCGCTGCCCCTCGCGACCGGCAACCTGCCCATCGTGCTGGGGGAGTTGGGCCCCACCGCCGGCGTCATCGGCGCGGCCCGGCTCATCAGCGACCACCTGTTCTCACCCGCGTAACGCCTGTTCACGTAACGCCTGTTCACACAACGCCTGCCTTCGTCACACCTGACTTCAGAGCCATACCCCTATACAGCACCCCTGCTCCGCCCTGCCTCTACTCCGCCCTGCCCTGAATCCGGCCCGCACGCCGAGGGGAACCGTCATGGCACCTGAACCACCCCTTCTCACCATGTCCGTCATCACGAAGTCGTTCCCCGGAGTCCGGGCGCTCGACGGTGTCGACCTCGACGTCCAGGCCGGCGAAGTGCACTGCCTGCTCGGCCAGAACGGCGCCGGGAAGTCCACGCTCATCAAGGTGCTGGCCGGCGCCCACCAGCCGGACGACGGCACGATCGGCTGGCGCGGCGAGCAGGTAACGCTCCGCTCGCCCATCGCCGCGATGCGCCTCGGCATCGCCACCATCTACCAGGAACTCGACCTGGTGGAAGGCCTGTCGGTGGCCGAGAACGTCTACCTCGGCCATGAACCGACGTCCGCCGGATTCGTCGTACGCGGAAAGGACGAGAAGGCCGCAACCACCGCTCTGCTCAAGCGACTTGGGCACACGGAGATCGACCCGGCCCGGCTCGTCGGCGAGTTGTCCGCCGCCCAGCAGCAGATCGTCTCCATGGCACGGGCGCTCTCCCACGACGTACGCCTCATCGTCATGGACGAGCCCTCCGCGGCCCTCGACCCCGACGAGGTCGACAACCTCTTCCGCATCGTCGGTGACCTCACCGCCGAGGGCGTCGCCGTCGTCTACATCTCGCACCGCCTGGAGGAGATCCGCCGCATCGGCGACCGGGTGACCGTGCTCAAGGACGGGCGGGCGGTGGCGGGCGGGCTGCCCGCGAAGTCGACGCCGACTCGAGAGGTCGTCGCGCTGATGACCGGGCGCAACGTCGAGTACGTCTTCCCCGACCGGCCGGTCGACCAGGTGCTCACGGAGCCGGTGCTCGAAGTGCGGGGCCTCGCCCGCGACGGCGAGTTCGCGCCGCTCGACCTCACCCTGCGGCCCGGCGAGATCGTCGGCCTCGCGGGACTCGTCGGCTCCGGCCGCTCCGAGATCCTGGAGACCATCTACGGCGCGCGCAGGCCGAGCGCCGGTCAAGTCCTCGTCGACGGACGGAGGTTGAAGCCCGGCAGTGTCCGCGCCGCGGTCCGCGCGGGACTCGGGCTCGCCCCCGAGGAACGCAAGGCGCAGGCCCTGCTGATGCTGGAGTCCGTCACCCGGAACGTGTCGGTGTCCTCCATGTCCCGCTTCTCGTACGGGGGTTGGCTCGACCGGGGCGCCGAGCGGGAGGCGGCGCGCAAGGCGACACGCGAGCTGTCGCTGCGCCCCGACAACCCGTCCGTGCCCATCCGCACCCTCTCCGGCGGCAACCAGCAGAAGGCCGTCCTGGCCCGCTGGCTGCTGCGCGGCTGCCGTGTACTGCTGCTCGACGAACCGACCCGCGGCGTCGACGTCGGCGCCCGCGCCGAGCTGTACGCCGTCATCCGCCGCCTGGCCGACGAAGGCCTGGCCGTGCTGATGGTCTCCAGCGAAGTACCCGAAGTCCTCGGCCTCGCCGACCGCGTCCTGGTGCTCAGGGAGGGCCACGTCGTCCACACGGCACCCGCCCGCGACCTCGACGAACACCGCGTACTCGACCTCGTCATGGAAGGAAGCCCGGTGGCCACTGAAGGGAGTCCCGCGTCATGACGCAGCCCGTATCGCCGCCCAGGGATGACACCGGCAAGGTGTCACCGTCGGCGGAACCCAGCCCGTGGCGGGTGGTCGTGGCCCGCGCCGACGTCCGCACGCTCTCGTTGCTCGGCGTGCTCGCCGCCCTGGTCCTCATCGGCGGCATCACCAAGCCCGACGAATTCCTCGACACCCGCAACCTCCAACTCGTCCTCACCCAGGCCTCGGTGATCGGCGTCGTCACGGTCGGCATGACCTTCGTCATCATCTCCGGAGGCATCGACCTGTCCGTCGGCGCGATCGTCGCGCTCGCCTCGGTGTGGGCGACGACCGTAGCCACCCAGGACTTCGGCTTCTTCGGCATCCTCTTCACGGCGGTGCTCGTCGGTGTCGGCTGCGGTCTCGTCAACGGGGTACTGATCGCGTACGGCTCCATGGTGCCGTTCATCGCGACACTCGCCATGCTCGCCTCGGCCCGCGGTCTCGCCCTGCAGATCACCGACGGCAACACCCAGGTCGTCACCGTCGACGGCATCCTCGACCTCGGCGAGCGCGACTCCTACGTGCTCGGCGTCCCGCCGCTCGTCATGGTGTTCGCGGTCGTGACGATCATCGGCTGGCTCGTGCTCAACCGCACCACCTTCGGCCGCCGCACGATCGCCGTCGGCGGCAACGCGGAGGCGGCCCGCCTGGCCGGCATCGACGTACGCCGCCAGCGCCTGTACCTCTACCTGCTCTCCGGGCTGTGCTGCGGTATCGCGGCCTTCCTCCTGATCATCCTGTCCGGCTCGGGCCAGAACACCAACGGCAACCTCTACGAACTCGACGCCATCGCCGCCGCGATCATCGGCGGCACCCTGCTCACCGGGGGGCGCGGCACCATCGTCGGCTCGGTGCTCGGGGTCCTGATCTTCATCACGATCCAGAACATCTTCGCCCTGAACAACCTGCAGAGCGACGTCCAGCAGATCGCCAAGGGCGCGATCATCGTCGCCGCCGTGCTCGTCCAGCGCCGCACCGCGAACACGACATGAAGCACGACCCGGGGCTACGCCTTGAGGACTTGAGGAAAGGGACCACCGCCATGCCAAAGAACATGAGCGTCACGAGCCGCAGAGGACTGCTCTTCGGTACCGCCGCCGTCGGGGCCGGTGTCCTCCTGACCGGTTGCACCAGCAACGAATCCGACGACGAGCCGACCTCGAACGACCAGCCGGCCGCCGACGACAAGCCCGGCAAGCAGGTCACCATCGGCTTCGCGGGCCCGCAGGCCGACCACGGCTGGCTCAACGCGATCAACGACAACGCCAAGAGCCGCGCCAAGAAGTACAAGGACGTGACGCTGGAGATCACCGAGGGCTCCAACGACACCGCCGCGCAGATCGGCCAGATCGAAACGCTGATCAACAAGAAGGTCGACGTCCTGGTGGTGCTGCCCGCCGACGGCAAGGCGCTCACCCAGGTCGGCCTCCAGGCGATGCGCGCGGGCATCCCGGTCGTCAACCTCGACCGGATCTTCAACTCCCCGCAGGCGTACCGCTGCTGGATCGGCGGCGACAACTACGGCATGGGCCTCAACGCAGGCCACTACATCGGCGAGAAGCTCAAGGACAAGAAGGGCGCCCGGGTCATCGAGCTCGCGGGACTCGACAACCTGGAGCTCACCAAGCAGCGTACGCAGGGCTTCGACGCGGCCCTCAAGAACTACCCGAACATCAGGAAGGTCGCCCGGCAGGCGGCCGACTTCACCGTCGAGTCGGGTCAGGCCAAGATGTCCCAACTCCTGCAGGCCCAGTCGAACTTCGACGCCCTGTGGAACCACGACGACGACCAGGGAGTCGGCGCCCTGCGCGCCATCGAGCAGGCCGGCCGCGACGACTTCCTGATGGTCGGCGGAGCCGGCGCGCTGTCCGCCATGCAGGCCATCGAGTCGGACAACAGCGTCCTCAAGGCCACCGTCCTCTACCCGCCCACCATGGCCGCGTCCGCGATCGACCTGGCCCGCGCGCTCGGCCAGGGCAAGGGCGTCGGCGGCCTCGCCGAGTTCGAGATCCCGGCGTCCATGACGCTCTACTCGGCGGTCGTCGACAAGGAGAACGTCGAGCAGTACATGCCCACCGGCTTCAAGTGATGCGCACCGCTCCCCAGGGCCTGCCCGGCAGGTCAGGGCCGGGCCCGCGGTGTCCGGTACGGCACCTCGCCGGGTTCCCGGACCACCCGGACGGCTCCGCCGTCAGGGCGCTCCGGAGCCTTGCGACGCACGCACCGGACGCCGCGGCCTACCCGACCCCGGCCCCGACCCACCGGGCAGGCCCTAACCCCCCACACCGCGCCACGACGACGAGGAGGACCTCCGCATGGGACAGCCGCACCAGGGCGACGAGGCAGGCAAGCCCGCGCTGGGCGTAGGCATGGTCGGATACGCGTTCATGGGCGCCACCCACTCCCAGGGCTGGCGCACCGTGGGCCGGGTCTTCGACCTGCCACGCCGACCGGTCCTCGCCGCCGTCTGCGGCCGCGACGGACAGGCCGTGCGGGCGGCGGCCGACCGGCTCGGCTGGGCGGCCGCCGAGACCGACTGGCGGGCCCTGATCGCCCGCGACGACGTCGACCTCGTCGACATCTGCACCCCCGGCGACAGCCACGCCGAGATCGCGCTCGCCGCGCTGGCCGCGGGCAAGCACGTACTGTGCGAGAAGCCCCTCGCCAACACGGTCGAGGAGGCCGAGGCGATGACCGAGGCCGCCGAAGCCGCCGCCAAGCGCGGCCAGGTGGCGATGGTCGGCTTCAACTACCGCCGGGTGCCCGCCACTTCACTCGCCCGGCAGATGGTCGCCGAGGGTCGTCTCGGTGCCCTGCGGCACGTACGGGTGACGTACCTTCAGGACTGGCTGGTGGACCCGGAGTTCCCGCTGACCTGGCGGCTGCGCAAGGAGACGGCCGGCTCCGGGGCGCTCGGCGACCTGGGCGCCCACATCGTCGACCTCGCCCAGTACCTGGCGGGCGAACCGGTGGTGGGGGTGTCGGCGCTCACCGAGACGTTCGTACGCGAACGGCCGCTGCTCACCGGGGCGTCCAGCGGCCTCTCGGGGGCCGGGGGCAGCGACCTCGGTCCCGTCACGGTCGACGACGCAGCCCTGTTCACCGGCCGGTTCGCCTCGGGCGCCCTCGCGTCCTTCGAGGCCACCCGGTACGCCACCGGCCGCAAGAACTCCCTGCGCATCGAACTCAACGGCGAACACGGCTCGTTGGCCTTCGACCTGGAGCGCCTCAACGAACTCTCGTACCACGACCACAGGGAACCCGGCACACACGCGGGCTTCCGCCGCATCCTCGTCACCGAACCCGACCACCCCTACCTGGAGGCCTGGTGGCCGCCCGGCCACGGCCTCGGCTACGAGCACACCTTCGTCCACCAGGCCCGCGACCTGGTGCACGCGATCGCGGAAGGCCGGCAGCCCCTGCCCTCCTTCGCCGACGGTCTCCAGGTGCAGCGCGTGCTCGCGGCGGTCGAGGAGAGCGCCGAGAAGAACTCCGTCTACACCCCCACCGTCAGCTGAGGAGGGCCCGTCCCATGCCGCGAAACTTCACGCTCTTCACCGGCCAGTGGGCCGACCTGCCCCTTGAGGAGGTCTGCCGGCTCGCCCGCGACTTCGGCTACGACGGACTCGAACTCGCCTGCTGGGGCGACCACTTCGAGGTCGACAAGGCCCTCGCCGACTCCACGTACCTCGACTCCCGACGCGAGCTGCTCGACAAGTACGGCCTCAAGTGCTGGGCGATCTCCAACCACCTGGTCGGCCAGGCCGTCTGCGACGCCATCATCGACGAACGCCACCGCGCGATCCTGCCCGCCCGTATCTGGGGAGACGGCGAGGCGGAGGGCGTACGGCAGCGGGCGGCGGCCGAGATCGCCGACACCGCGCGTGCCGCGGCCGCCTTCGGCGTCGACACCGTCATCGGCTTCACGGGCTCCGCGATCTGGCATCTGGTCGCGATGTTCCCGCCCGCCCCCGAGTCGATGATCGAGCGCGGCTACGACGACTTCGCCATGCGCTGGAACCCCATCCTCGACGTCTTCGACACCGAGGGCGTGCGGTTCGCGCACGAGGTCCACCCGAGCGAGATCGCGTACGACTACTGGACAACACAGCGTGCCCTTGAGGCAGTTGACCACCGTCCGGCCTTCGGGCTGAACTTCGACCCCTCGCACTTCGTCTGGCAGGACCTCGACCCGGTCGGCTTCCTGTGGGACTTCCGCGACCGGATCTACCACGTCGACTGCAAGGAAGCGCGCAAGCGCCTCGACGGCCGCAACGGCCGCCTCGGCTCGCACCTCCCGTGGGGCGACCCGCGCCGCGGCTGGGACTTCGTGTCCGCGGGCCACGGAGACGTGCCCTGGGAGGACGTGTTCCGGATGCTGCGCTCCATCGACTACAAGGGCCCCATCTCGGTCGAGTGGGAGGACGCGGGCATGGACCGCCTCCAGGGCGCCCCCGAGGCACTCACCCGGCTGAAGGCATACGACTTCGAGCCCCCGTCGGCGTCTTTCGACGCGGCGTTCGGCGGCAACGACTAGCCACCCTAGCCACCCCCTACGCAGAGTCTCCGGGGTGACGGCGCACCCCGGCGTAACGCACCCGCATGGACAACCGGCCCCATTCTGGAGGCAACCCGTGCACGCGAAAGATCCCACCAGCACCAGCAGAACCGAGAGCCACAGACGACGCCCGAGACTCCGACTCCGCAAGGCGCTCGCCCTGCTGACCGGAGCGCTCCTGGCGGGCGCGTCCCTCACCCTCGCCACCCCGCCGGCGGGCGCCGCCGTCGCCGACCCGGGCGCCGCGCCCGCCGCCCCCGTCGCAGCCGAGGACTTCCAGCAGGTCACCCTCGCCAAGGGCGAACCCGAGGTCGGCGAGCCCATGTCACTGGCGGTCCTCCCGGACCGCTCGGTCCTGCACACCTCGCGCGACGGCGAACTGCGCGTAACCGACGCGGCAGGCAACACGAAACTCGCGGGCAAGCTCGACGTCTATTCGCACGACGAGGAAGGCCTGCAGGGCGTCGGCATCGACCCCGGCTTCGCCGACAACCGCTTCATCTACCTCTACTACGCCCCGCCGCTCGACACCCCGGCGGGCGACGCCCCCGAGACGGGCACCGCGGCCGACTTCGCGCCCTTCAACGGCGTCAACCGGCTCTCCCGCTTCGTCCTGAAGGCGGACGGCACCCTCGACAACGCCAGCGAGAAGAAGATCCTCGACGTCCCGGCGACCCGCGGCATCTGCTGCCACGTCGGCGGCGACATCGACTTCGACGCGCAGGGCAACCTCTACCTGTCGACCGGTGACGACTCCAACCCGTTCCAGTCGGACGGCTACACGCCCATCGACGAGCGCGCCAACCGCAACCCCGTCTTCGACGCCCAGCGCACCTCCGGCAACACCAACGACCTGCGCGGCAAGATCCTGCGCATCAAGGTGAACGCCGACGGCTCGTACTCGGTCCCGGACGGCAACCTCTTCGCCCCCGGCACGGACAAGACGAAGCCCGAGATCTACGCGATGGGCTTCCGCAACCCGTTCCGCTTCAGCGTCGACAAGGCGACGGGCATCCTGTACGTGGGCGACTACGGGCCGGACGCCGGCGCCGCCAGCGCCACCCGCGGCCCCGCGGGACAGGTCGAGTTCGCCCGCGTCACCAAGCCCGGCAACTTCGGCTGGCCGTACTGCACGGGCGACAACGACGCCTACATCGACTACGACTTCGCGACCGGCACCTCGGGCGCCGCCTTCGACTGCGCCGCCCCGAAGAACACCTCGCCGAACAACACCGGCCTGACCGACCTGCCGCCGGCCGAGGCCGCCTGGATTCCGTACGACGGCGCGTCCGTCCCGGAGTTCGGCGACGGCTCCGAGTCCCCGATGGGCGGACCGGTCTACCACTACGACGCGGCGCTCGACTCGCCGGTCAAGTTCCCCGAGGCGTACGACGGCGACTTCTTCGCCGGTGAGTTCGGCCGCCGCTGGATCAAGCGGATCTCGTCGGACGACAACGGCACTGTGCAGTCCATCAACGACGTGCCGTGGACCGGTACCCAGGTCATGGACATGGCCTTCGGCCCGGACGGCGCGCTGTACGTCCTCGACTACGGCCTCTCGTGGTTCGGCGGCGACGAGTACTCGGGCCTGTACCGGATCGAGAACGCGACCGACGGCCACTCGCCCGTGGCGCAGGCCGCGGCCGACCGTACGTCAGGACAGGCGCCGCTGCGGGTGAAGTTCTCCTCCGCGGGCACGACGGACGCGGACGGCGACGCCCTCACGTACAGCTGGGACTTCGGCGACGGCTCCAAGTCGACGTCGGCGAACCCCACGTACACGTACAAGAAGAACGGTACGTACACGGCGACGCTGACGGCCAAGGACACCACCGGCCGTACCGGCAGCGCGAGTGTGCGGGTCGTCGTCGGGAACACCGCCCCGAAGGTGACGCTGGAACTCCCGCGCGACGGGCAGCTGTTCAGCTTCGGTGACGCCGTTCCCTTCAAGGTGCGGGTGACGGACCCGGAGGACGGCACGATCGACTGCGCCAAGGTGAAGGTCACCTTCATCCTCGGCCACGACAGCCATGGCCACCCGGTGACCTCGGCGAACGGCTGCTCCGGCACCATCCAGACCAGTGCCGACGGCGGCCACGACGAGAACGCCAACATCTTCGGCGTCTTCGACGCGGAGTACACCGACGGCGGAGGCGGCGGCCAGGAGGCGCTCACCACGCACGACCAGAGCGTCCTCCAGCCCAAGCACCGGCAGGCCGAGCACTTCGGCGAGGCGTCCTCCGGCGTCACGGTGCAGTCGCGAACAGCCGCCCACGGGGCCAAGACCGTCGGTGACATCAACAACCGCGACTGGATCTCCTTCGAGCCGTACGTGCTGGGCAACGCGACCAAGATCACGGCACGGGTCGCCTCCGCCGGCGCGGGCGGAAAGCTCGAGATCCGCACAGGTTCGCCGACCGGCAAGCTGCTCGGCACCGCGACCGTCCCGGTGACGGGCGGTTGGGAGACGTACCAGGACGTCAGCGCCGCTCTGAAGGGTGCGCCGCGCGGCACGACCACGCTCTACCTCGTCTTCAAGGGGAGCGGGACCGGGGCGCTGTACGAGGTGGACGACTTCACCTTCACCACTCGCTGAGGAGGTGTGGCATGAGATCAACTGGCCGAACGGTGACCGCTGTTGTCGGCGCCGCCCTGCTCATCGGGTGTGTGTCGGGACCCGCGGCTTCGAAGGGGTCCGCTGAATCCTCTGGATCGGCTGACCCGGCTCAATCGGTTGAATCGTCCAAGGGTGACCGGGTCCTGGTGTTCTCCAAGACCGCCGGGTTCCGGCACGACTCCATCCCCGAGGGGATCGCCGCGGTCAAGGACCTCGGCGCCGCGGGCGGATTCGCGGTGGACGCGACCGAGGACGGAGCCGCCTTCACCTCGCACAACCTGGCCCGTTACGACGCGGTCGTGTTCCTCTCCACGACGGGGGACGTGCTCAACGACACGCAACAGAGCGCGTTCGAGGGCTACATCAAGCGCGGCGGCGGATACGTGGGCATCCACGCGGCCGCCGACACCGAGTACGACTGGGAGTTCTACGGCGGCCTCGCCGGCGCGTACTTCCAGTCGCACCCGGCGATCCAGCCGGCCCGGATCGAGGTCGAGGACCGGGCACACCCGGCGACCTCGCACCTCGGAGAGTCCTGGAACCGCACGGACGAGTGGTACAACTACCGCTCCAATCCCCGGGACCGGGCCCACATCCTGTCTTCGCTCGACGAGTCGTCGTACAGCGGCGGCACGATGAGCGGCGACCATCCGATCGCCTGGTGCCAGGAGTACCGGGGCGGCCGCTCCTTCTACACCGGGGTCGGCCACACCAAGGAGTCGTTCGCCGACCCCGCCCTCCGGCAGCACCTGCTGGGCGGGATCCGCTGGGCGACCGGCGCCGAGCAGGCCGACTGCCGTCCGGAGAACGGCTACACGCCGCTCTTCGACGGGACGGCCGAGTCGTTGTCGGACTGGAAGCAGGCGGGGCCGGGTTCGTTCTCGCTCTCGGACGACGGGACACTCACGTCGTCCGGCGGCCTGGGCATGCTCTGGTACGCCGGTGGCGACGACTCCAACTCCGGCTTCGGCTCGTACTCGCTGAAGCTCGACTGGAAGATGGCGAGCGCCTCCGGAGACGACAACTCCGGGGTGTTCGTGGGCTTCCCGGCCTCCGACGATCCCTGGTCGGCCGTCAACAACGGGTACGAGATCCAGATCGACGCCACGGACGCCCCCGACCGGACGACGGGCTCGGTGTACAGCTTCAAGTCCGCCGACCTCAAGAAGCGCGACCGTGCGCTGAACCCGCCGGGGAAGTGGAACACGTACGAGATCCGCGTGGAGGGTGAACGGCTCCGCGTCTGGCTCAACGGCGTGAAGATCAACGATTTCACCAACACCGATCCGGTACGGAGCCTCAGGGACGGTCATATCGGCATCCAGAACCACGGAGCCGAAGACCAGGTGTCCTTCCGTGACATCCGGGTCAAGGAACTGCCGGCGCGATCCGCCGCGCAGGGCGATTGAGCGACGGCGGGCGGAGGACGCCGGACCTCCGCCCGCCGTCTTGTCCCTTTCCGGCGTGCACCCGAGCTGTTCCGGCTCGCAGTCGAACTGTCGAACTGTTCCGGCTCGCATACGAGTTGGTCCGGCTCGCGAACGAGCCCTGCCGGCTCGCGAACGATCTCGCGTTCTTCCTCGCGCACGAACTCGCGCACGAAAAGGAGGCTGCCCATGTCCGCCGAACCGTCCGTCTCCCCGTCCCGGGTGGGAGTGTGGCTGATCGGGGCACGCGGCTCCGTCGCCACCACGGCCGTCGCGGGCTGCGCCGCGGTGACCGCCGGGCTGCACCCACCGACGGGCATGGTCACCGAGACCCCTCCTTTCGCCGACTGCGGCCTGCCCCCGCTGTCGTCCCTCGTCTTCGGCGGCCACGACACGGTGGACTGCCCGCTGCCCAAGCGTGCCGAGGCGCTCGCCGCCGGAGGGGTGCTGCCGTCCGGACTGCCGCAGGCTGTGCGTGCCGAACTGGCCGCCGCCGACCGGGAGATCATGCTCGGCGGCCCGCAGCCCGGCGAGGCGCGCGGCGAGGACGAACTGGTCGAGGCCCTGGCCTCCGACATACGCGACTTCATCCGCCGGCGCGGTCTGACCGGGGCGGTCGTGGTGAACGTGGCCTCCACGGAACCCGTGCCCGCCGACGACACAGCGCTCCCGGCCAGCTCCCTGTACGCGGCGGCCGCCCTGCGGGCCGGTTGCCCGTACGTCAACTTCACGCCGTCCAGCGGCCTGCACCACCCGGCGCTGGCGTCCGCGGCCTCCTCGTCCGGCCTGCCGTACGCGGGGCGTGACGGCAAGACCGGCCAGACCCTGTTGCGGTCGGTCCTCGGCCCGATGTTCGCGCAGCGCGCGCTGGCGGTCCGCGCCTGGTCCGGTACGAACCTGCTGGGCGGCGGTGACGGCGCGGCCCTCGCGGACCCGGCCGCCGCGGCCGCGAAGAACGCCGGCAAAGAACGCGTCCTCGCCGACACCCTCGGCACGGTCCCCGAGGGCGAGGTCCACATCGACGACGTACCGGCGCTCGGCGACTGGAAGACGGCCTGGGACCACATCGCCTTCGATGGCTTCCTCGGCACCCGGATGGTCCTCCAGACGACCTGGCAGGGCTGCGACTCAGCGCTCGCGGCTCCGCTGATCCTGGACCTGGCCCGGCTGGTGGCACGGGCCCGCGAGGTGGGCCTGTCGGGCCCGTTGAGCGAACTCGGCTTCTACTTCAAGGACCCGGTGGGGGACGGACCCGCGGCCCTGGGCGAGCAGTACGCGGAACTGGTGGGGTTCGCGGAGCGGTTGCGCCGGGACCCGGACGAACCGGAGCCGCACGGCCTGTCGGGGGAGTGGCGATGACGGGGCCGCGGGGACTACAGGGGGTACGGGGACTGCGAGTGCGAGGCATGCTGGGGCTGCCAGGACTGCCACGGCTGGCAGCGCTGCCGGGACTGCCACGGCCGTCAGGGCTGCCGGGGCTGTTCAAGGTCAGGGGAGGGGCGGGCCCGAGTCCCTGGGTGGAACTGCTCCGGCTCCCCGCCCTCTTCACGGTTCCCGGCGACGCGCTCGCGGGCGCCGCCGCGGCCGGGGCACCCCCGAACCGCCGAACCCTGCTGGCCATCGCCTCCTCCCTCTGCCTGTACGAGGCGGGCATGGCCCTCAACGACTGGGCCGACCGCGAGGAAGACGCCGTGGACCGCCCGCACCGCCCCCTGCCCTCCGGCCGGATCCGACCGCCCGCGGCGCTGGCGGCGGCCGGCGGCCTGACGGTGGCGGGCCTGGGCCTCGCATGCAGCGCGGGCCGACGACCGTTCGCCGTCGCCGGCGCACTGGCCGCCACGGTCTGGTCGTACGACCTGATCCTCAAGCGCACCCCCGCGGGCCCCCTGGCGATGGCCACGGCCCGTGCCCTGGACCTCCTCCTCGGGGCAGCCGCAACCAACGGTGATACCCGTAAGGCAGCACCGTCTGCCCTGACCCTCGGCACCCACACCCTGGCCGTCACCACCGTCTCCCGCCACGAAACCCAGGGCGGCTCTCCCTGGGCCCCACTGACGGCACTGGCGACGACGACGGCCTTGGCCTGGACAGTCATCTGCGCTGAAAAGCCCGGCGACCCGACGGACCCGCTGACCGCCCAGCCGGGAGCCCCCGCTGCGATGCCGGCTCTCCGGCCGGGAGCACCCGCTGCGACGCCGGCTCACCGGTGGCGACTCCGGTCTGCGATGCCGACCCACTGGTGGGGACTCCGGTCTGCGAGGCCGGCTCACCGGCCGGGGGCTCGCGGTGCCCTTCCGACTTCCCTCCCATGGGCTGGTGCCGCTGTGCCGACCACCGGTACGGAGACGCACACCTCTACGCCGGTTCGGGGGGCCGCCGCCACCTATGCCTCCACTCTGCCTTCCGGGGCCACGAACCAGGCCTCAATTTCCGTTCCCCCAACCCATCCCTCATCCGCGGCTCTCCCGACTTACACCCCACCCCCGATTTCCGGGTCCCACACCGCCCACCGGACATCCGGGCCCGGCGCCCGCGCCACCCCACTGACGTCCGGGTCCGAGACCCAAGCCTCCCCGTGGGTTTCCGTGCCCCGTCACCTCCTGACACCGCGGCGCACCGCGACCTCCCCGAGCGAAGCGGCCCTGCGCGGAGCACTCGCCGCCGTCTACGCCGTGACGGCCGCCCGCCCGCTCTTCCATGCCGCCCTGAACCCGTCACCCCAGCTCACCCAGCGGGCCGTCGGCGGCGGAATCCGAGCCATGATCCCCCTCCAGGCCGCCCTCGCAGCCCGCTCCGGCGCGCCCCTCACGGCCCTGCTGACAGCCGCCCTCGCCCCGGCCGCCCGCAGATTCAGCCGGAAGGTGAGCCTGACATGAGCCCTGAGCCAAGCCCCCGCCCGGCCGCGGACCCCCGACCCCAATCTCATCCCCACTCCCACTCCCACTCCCACTCCCGCTCCCAGTCCCAGTCCCAGTCACACTCCCTCCGCTTCGGCTACGGCACCAACGGCCTGACCGACCTCCGCCTGGATGACGCCCTCTCTCTCCTCGCCGACCTGGGCTACGACGGCGTGGGCCTGACCCTCGACCACATGCACCTGGACCCGCTCGCCCCCGACCTCGCGACCCGCACCCGCAGGCTCGGCCACCGGCTGGACGAGCTCGGCCTGGGCGTCACCGTCGAGACCGGCGCCCGCTACGTACTCGACCCGAGGCACAAGCACGGCCCGCCCCTGCTGGACCCGGACCCGGCTCAACGAGCCCGACGCGTCGACTACCTCCTCCGTGCCGTCCAGGTCGCCACCGACCTGGGCGCCCACGCGGTGCACTGCTTCAGCGGCATCACCCCGAAGGGCCCGGACGGGGAGACGTCCGAGGACACCGCCTGGAAACGCCTCGCCGAGACCCTCACCCCCGTCCTCGACGCCGCCACCGACGCCGGAATCCCTCTCGCCATCGAACCCGAACCGGGCCACCTCCTCGCCACCCTCGCCGACTTCCACCACCTCCGCACCACGCTCGGCAGCCCCGACGCCCTCGGCCTGACCCTCGACATCGGCCACTGCCAGTGCCTCGAACCGCTGTCACCCGCCGACTGCGTCCGCGCCGCCGCCCCCTGGCTGCGCCACGTCCAGATCGAGGACATGCGCCGCGGCATCCACGAACACCTCCCCTTCGGCGACGGAGAGATCGACTTCCCACCGGTACTCGAAGCCCTCGCCGCCACCCGCTATCAGGGCCTGATCACCGTCGAACTGCCCCGCCACTCCCACGCCGGCCCCCAATTCGCCGAGCAGTCCCTCCCGTTCCTCCACCACGCGGCCGCGGCCTCCCGCTCCCAGGGCGCCGACCGCGCACCCACCCCCGCCGAGGGCCCCGTCGCCTCCGAAGGGAGAGCCCTGTGAACCACCTCCACGACACCCCCGGCACGCCCGGCACCCCGACGGAAGCCCCGCCCGCCCTCGCCGCCCTCCGCGCCGGCCTCCACAGCCGGCTCGACTCCGCCGCCCGCACCTGGCTGGACCGGTCCCTCGACGAGGCGGCCGCCCAGCCGGGCTCCCACGGACCCGTCTCCGTCTGGGAGTTGAGGATCGCCGAGGCGGGCCGCCGCTGCGGACCCGAGCACGCCGACGCCGCCCGCGTACTCCTCCTGCACGCGGCCCGGGCCGACGCCGACACCCTCGCCCGCGTCTACCGCCAGGGCACCGCCGCCGAACGCCGCGCCGTCCTCCAGTCCCTGCACCACCTTGTGACGGGCCCCGACGCCCTGCCGATCGTCGAGGACGCCCTGCGCACCAACGACACCCGGCTGGTGGCCGCCGCCGTCGGCCCGTACGCCGCCCGGCACCTGGATGCCCACAACTGGCGGCACGCCGTCCTGAAATGCCTCTTCACCGGAGTTCCCGTCGACGCCGTGGCCGACCTGCCCCACCGCGCCCGCGCCGACGCCGAACTGGCTCGCATGCTCGGCGACTACGCCGAGGAACGCACCGCCGCGGGCCGTCCCGTACCCCACGACCTGCACCGCGTCCTGGCCCTGACCGAGCACCCGGCCACCCCGTCCGGCACCGAAGGCACGTACGGCACCGACGGCAAGGAGTCCTGATGCGCATCTTCGACCCCCACATCCACATGACGTCACGGACCACCGACGACTACGAGGCCATGTACGCCGTCGGCGTCCGGGCCGTCGTCGAACCAGCCTTCTGGCTCGGCCAGCCCCGCACCTCACCCGCCTCCTTCCTCGACTACTTCGACTCCCTCCTCGGCTGGGAACCCTTCCGCGCCGCCCAGTACGGCATCGCCCACCACTGCACGCTCGCCCTCAACCCCAAGGAGGCCAACGACCCCCGCTGTGTCCCGGTCCTCGACGAGCTGCCCCGGTATCTCGTCAAGGACCACGTCGTGGCCGTCGGTGAGATCGGCTACGACTCGATGACCCCCGCCGAGGACACGGCCCTGGCCGTCCAGCTCCAGCTCGCCGCCGACCACGAACTGCCCGCCCTCGTCCACACCCCGCACCGCGACAAGCTGGCAGGCCTGAGCCGCACCCTCGACGTCGTCCGGGAGTCCGCACTGCCCCCGGACCGCGTCCTGGTCGACCACCTCAACGAGACCACGGTCAAGGAGGCCAAGGACGGCGGCTGCTGGCTCGGCTTCTCCGTCTATCCGGACACCAAGATGGACGAGGAGCGGATGGTCGAGGTCCTCCGGACGTACGGGCCGGAGAAGGTCCTGGTCAACTCGGCCGCCGACTGGGGGAGAAGCGACCCGCTCAAGACCCGCAGGGTCGGCGACGCACTGCTGGCGGCGGGCTTCACCGAGGACGACGTCGACCAGGTGCTGTGGCGCAACCCCGTCGCCTTCTACGGCCTCAGTGGCCGCCTCGACCTGGAGGTCGCGGGCACGAACACCACCCATGAGGGCAACTCCATCCTCCGCGGCGCCCCGAAGACCGACCCGCAACCCAGCTCGCAACCCGCCCCGAAGACCGACCCGACGACCACGGAGGCGTGACCGATGCGCTTCCGCCACCCCGACGGCTCCACCGTCCACCTCGCCTACTGCACCAACGTCCACCCCGCCGAAACCCTCGACGGCGTGCTCGCCCAGCTCCGCGACCACTGCGAACCAGTCCGCAGACGCCTCGGCCGCGACCGTCTCGGCATCGGCCTCTGGCTGGCCAAGGACGCCGCCCACGCCCTCGTCACCGACCCGTCCGCCCTGCGCCGGCTGCGCACGGAACTCGACAGCCGCGGCCTCGAAGTCGTCACCCTCAACGGCTTCCCTTACGAAGGGTTCGGCGCCGACGAGGTCAAGTACCGCGTGTACAAGCCGGACTGGGCCGACGCCGAACGACTCGAACACACCACGGCTCTGGCCCGCCTCCTCGCCGGTCTCCTCCCCGACGACGTCACCGAAGGCACCATCTCCACGCTCCCGCTCGCCTGGCGCACGGTCTATGACGACAGCCGCGCGTCCCAGGCACACACCGCCTTCGCCACCCTCGCCGAGCGGCTCGACGCGCTGGAGGAGCTGACCGGCCGCTCCATCCGCATCGGCCTGGAGCCGGAGCCCGGCTGCATCGTCGAGACCACGGCCGACGCCATCGCCCCGCTCACCGCGATCGGCCACGACCGCATCGGCGTCTGCGTCGACACCTGCCATCTCGCCACCTCCTTCGAAGATCCGCACACCGCTCTGCAGGCGCTGACCACCGCCGGCGTCCCCATCGTCAAATCCCAGCTCTCAGCCGCCCTGCACGCCGAACACCCCCACCTCCCCGAGGTCCGCGAGGCCCTCGCCGCCTTCGACGAACCCCGCTTCCTGCACCAGACCCGCACCCTCACCGCCGCCGGACTCCGCGGCACCGACGACCTCGGCGAGGCCCTCAAGGAGGACGCCCTGCCCGACGCGTCCCCGTGGCGCGCCCACTTCCACGTCCCCCTGCACGCGGCCCCCGCCGCGCCCCTCACCTCCACGCTGCCCGTACTCAAGGACACGCTCACCCGGCTGGTCGGCGGCCCGCACCCGCTCACCCGCCATCTGGAGGTCGAGACCTACACCTGGCAAGCCCTCCCACCCGAGCTGCGCCCCCGCGCCCGTGCCCAGCTGGCCGACGGCATCGCCGCGGAACTCACCCTCGCCCGCGACCTGTTGACGGACCTCGGCCTCAAGGAGCTGCCGTGAACCAGCCCATGGAGCCCAGCGGCCCCACCCCCACCCCCCTCGTCGTACTGGACGTCGTCGGCCTCACTCCCCGTCTCCTCGACCACATGCCCCACCTCAAGTCCCTCGCCCAGTCCGGCTCCCGGGCCCACCTCGGCACCGTCCTGCCCGCCGTCACCTGCGCCGCCCAGTCCACCTTCCTCACCGGCACCCACCCGTCCGAGCACGGCATCGTCGGCAACGGCTGGTACTTCCGCGACCTCGGCGACGTCCTCCTGTGGCGCCAGCACAACGGCCTGGTGTCCGGAGACAAACTGTGGGACGCGGCACGGCGCGCGCACCCCGGCTACACGGTCGCCAATATCTGCTGGTGGTACGCCATGGGCGCCGACACCGACATCACCATCACCCCCCGTCCGATCTACTACTCCGACGGCCGCAAGGAACCCGACTGCTACACCCGGCCTCCGGCCCTGCACGACGAACTCACCGAGAAGTTCGGCACGTTCCCCCTCTTCCACTTCTGGGGGCCCGGCGCCGACCTCGTCTCCAGCCGCTGGATCATCGACGCGACCCGCCACATCATCCGCACCCGCCACCCGGACCTGACCCTCTGCTACCTCCCCCATCTCGACTACGACCTGCAGCGCTTCGGCCCCGACGACCCGCGCTCCCTGAAAGCGGCCGCCGACCTGGACGCGGCCATGGCCCCGCTCCTCGACGACGCCCGCGCGGAAGGACGTACGGTCGTCGCCCTGTCCGAGTACGGCATCACCCGCGTGGATCGCCCCGTCGACATCAACCGCGCACTGCGCCGCGCCGGACTCCTGGAGGTGCACACCCAGGACGGCATGGAGTACCTCGACCCGATGGCCTCACGTGCCTTCGCTGTCGCCGACCACCAGATCGCCCATGTCTACGTACGCCGTCCCGAGGACCTGGAGGCCACGAAGACAGCGCTGGCCGATCTGCCCGGCATCGAGCAACTCCTCGACGACGAGGGCAAGAAGACCCATCACCTCGACCACCCGCGCTCCGGCGAACTCGTCGCCGTCGCGGAGCCGGACGCCTGGTTCACGTACTACTACTGGCTCGACGACGCCCGCGCGCCCGACTTCGCGCAGCTCGTCGAGATCCACCGCAAACCCGGCTATGACCCGGTCGAGCTCTTCATGGATCCGCTCGACCCGTACGTCAAGGTCAAGGCCGCGGGCGCACTGGCCCGCAAGAAGCTCGGCATGCGCTACCGCATGGCGGTCGTGCCCCTCGATCCCTCACCTATTCGCGGCAGCCACGGCCGCCTTCCCCTGAGCGACGACGAAGGTCCGCTCATCATCTGCTCCACCCCCCGCGCTGTCGGCGACCGTGTCGCGGCCACCGATGTGAAAGCACTGCTGCTCCAACTCGCCGGTCTCCACTGACCGGCAATGACCGGCGGGCCTCGGCCCGTCGGCCCCTCACGGGCCCGTCTTTTCCGACTGGTCACAAGTGAAGCACTCACCACTGACAACGCCCTCCGACAACGAGGAGTTCCAGGCATGAGCCGCACCAGCCGCACCGCCTTCACGGCCTCCACCAGCAAGAACGAAGACCCCGAACTCAGCCACCGCCTCAGCAGACGAGGCATGCTCGGCGTGGCCGCCGGCGCCACCGCGGCCGCCCTGCTCGGCACGGCAGCCACCCCCGCCGCGGCCGCGGAGAAGGGCCGAAGCCGTCCCGTCCTGCCGCCCGGCCGGCTCGGCATCCAGCTGTACAGCCTGCGCGACAAGGTCTCCACGCTCGGCTTCGCCCCCGTCTTCGCCGAGCTGGCGAAGTACGGCTACGACGAGGTCGAGTTCGCCGGATACACCCAGGGCTCGGCGGGGCCGATCACGCTCGCCCAGCTCAAGCGGCTGGCCCGCGACCACGGCCTGAACCCCATAGGCAGCCATGTCGGCTACTACTCCAGCGACCCGAACGCGTACACCTTCGCCCAGAACCTGAACAAGGTCCTCGACGACGCCCAGGCGCTCGGCCTCAAGCACATCGGCACCGCGTCGGGACCCTTCCGCTACGGCGACACGGTGGACGCCTGGAAGCGCGCGGCCGAGGAGTTCAACACCTACGGTGCGGCGGCCAGGAAGCGCGGCATGAAGTTCTACCAGCACAACCACGCCGAGGAGTTCTCCTTCGCCTCGGACCGCCCCGACGTACGTCTCTACGACGTGCTGCTCGCCGAGACCGACCCCGATCTGGTCTATCTGGAGATGGACATCTACTGGGCGTTCGCCGGCCAGTTCCGCTTCTCCAAGCAGGTCGACGGCACCCCTGCCCCCTTCGATCCGCTGCGTTACGTCCTGAAGCAGCCCGCGCGCTATCCGCTCTTCCACGTCAAGGACGGCATCCGCGACGAATCCGTCCGTGACGGCTACCGGATGGCGGACGTCGGTGACGGCGACATCGACTACAAGGCCTTCATCTCGAAGGTCACCAAGCGCACTCACGGCGGGCGCCACTACCACCACTGGCAGGCCGAACACGACAACCCCGTCGAGTCCTTCGCCTTCGCCCGCAAGTCCAGCGAGCACCTGCACTCGCTGCGGGAGCGCTGCGGCGACTAGCTCGACCAGCTGCTACCGCGCGGTGTGGGCAGCGTACGAACGGCCCCGAGGCCCAGCGGTCTCGGGGCCGTTCGCTGGGACGGTGGGACGCCGTACCGGCCCGGCCGTCCGAGGGCCCCGACCGGCCGCCGGCCTGCCTGCCCTACCGGCCGCCGGCCAGCGACGACGACATCGGGGTGCCCGCCTTCCTCTCGATGCCCGCCTACTTGGACCAGCGGGCGGCCACCCGCTCGGCAAGTCGCCAGCGACCACCTGCCCGTGGTCAACGTCCTCATCCCCGGCATGGAGCGCTTCATGGTCGTCACCGATGGCCACCTCGTTCTGCCCGGCGCACGAGGCCTGGGCGCGCACAGCGAAGGGGACCGTCCGGGCCTGCCCCGGACGGTCCCCTTCACGTTCCGCTGTCAGAGCGTCACATGTCCTCCCGGCTGATCGGCTTCGGGTTGGGCTCGATCTTGTTGCGGTTCTTTCGGCCCGGTTGGGTCAGGGACATCGAGACAAAGCCCGCGACCACCGCGATGGTGCCGGCCAGGATGAACGCCCCGTTGTGGCCCCAGACACCCACCACCAGGGCGCCCATGCCGGAGCCGGCAAGGCCGGAGATCAGCTTGGAGCTGTAGACCAGGCCGTAGTTGGAGGCGTTGTTGTTCTCGCCGAAGTAGTCCGCGGTCATCGCCGCCATCATCGGGAAGACCGCGCCACCGCCGAAGCCGGAGACGCTGGAGAACAGCAGGAACAGCGGCAGGTTGCCGGCGTTCGCGGAGGCGAGGAGGGCGTACTGCGAGAGGCCGAGTATGAAGAACACCATGACCAGGCACTGCTTGCGGCCGTAGAGGTCCGAGAGCCAGCCGATCACACCGCGCCCGGTGCCGTTGACGATGGCCTTCAGCGACATCGCCGTGGCCACGATGCCCCCGGCGAAGCCGGCCTCCTCTCCGAGCTCGACCTGGAAGGCGATGCCGAAGATGTTCACGCTGGAGGAGCACAGCAGACAGAACCACATCACCGCCACCCGCCCGGTCGCCCAGGCCTCCTTCGGTGTGTACTGCTTCACCGCCGGAGGGTTCTTCGCCAGGGACCGACGGGCCCGCGGATCATCCGGCGGGCGCAGCGGGTCGACCTCTGAAGGCCACCAGTTCTTCGGCGGGTCCTTGAAGAAGTAGCCGGCCACGGCCACCACCGCCGCCAGGAAGAGGCCCACCGAGACGAGCACCCAGCGGAAGTTGGTCAGATCCATATAGCCGGTGAAGATGAAGACGAAGGGCACCGAGCCGTAGGAGAAGCCGCCGTTGACGAAGCCGGTCTTGCCGCCCTTGCGTTCCGGATACCACTTGCCGACCATGTTCACGCAGGTCGCGTAGACCAAACCGGCGCCCATGCCGCTGAACATGCCGAAGCCGAGGTAGGCGACGATCACATGCGGGGCGTAGGCGAGCGAGAGATAGCCGAGCAGTGTGCCCAGCGCGCCAAGCATCATCGCCATGCGGGCCGGCAGCTTCCCGGACTCGCGGAGCTTGCCGGCCGGGAAGGCCACCGCTGCCTGGAAGAAGACCCACACGCCGAGCAGCCAGAAGATGTGCAGACTGCTCCAGCTGTGCGCGGTGTGCAAGGTGTCCTCGGCGGACGCGAACGCGTACTCGGCCGAGCTGATGCCCATCATGCCCACCCAGGGCAGGATGACCATCCACTTGCGCTTACGGCCCATGATGTCGATATCGGTCTCGCCGAGCCGGTATATCCGGCCGTTGGCGTCCGTCACCTCCCTGTAGGGGACGGATGTGGAGATGTCAGTTGTCGCCATGTCGTTCGAACCCTTCGCGTGGAAGAAGCCTGGCCAGCGCCCCCTGTCCGTTCTCTTCGCGCAGGGGCCCGCGGCGAGCGGCACCGCAGGCCCCGTGGTTCGGGCCGCGCTCAGTTCATCGACCGCCCCCCAACAGTCCCGCCGCACGCGCCCAGCGGTACTTCGCGCCCAACACGGCCACCGGCTTCTCGGTCGTGTACGGGTACGCCACGACCCCCCGCTCGTACAGGTACTGGCAGGCCTCCTCGACCTCGACATCGCCCGCGAGTGACGCCACGACGGGCTTCTCGATGCCGCGCTCCCGGAATTCGGCCACCACGCGCGCGGTGAGCTCGGCGAAGACCATGGGAGGGGTCACGATGGTGTGCCAGTAGCCCAGGACGAGCGAGTGGATCCGCGGGTCCTCCAGACCGAGCCGGATCGTCGCCTCGTACGTCGACGGCGGCTCGCCGCCCGTGATGTCCACCGGGTTGCCGGCGGCCCCGAAGGGCGGGATGAACTTCCTGAAGGACGCGTCCAGGTCCGGCGGGATCTCCATCAGGGAGAGCCCGTTGTCGGTCACCGCGTCGGACAGCAGGACGCCACTGCCGCCGGCCCCCGTGATGATCACGATGTTGTCGCCCTGGGGAGTGGGCAGCACCGGCAACGCGCGCGCGTACTCCAGCATTTCGTTCAGACCGGGAGCCCGGATGACGCCGGCCTGCTTCAGGATGTCCTCATAGACGGCGTCGTCGCCCGCCAGGGCTCCCGTGTGCGAGCCCGCGGCCTTGGCTCCGGCCGCCGTACGGCCGGCCTTGAGGACGACCACCGGCTTCTTCGGAACGGTCGCCCGCGCGGCCTCCACAAAGGCGCGCCCGTCCTTCAGGTCCTCCAAGTGCATGGCGATGCACTTGGTGTTGGGGTCCTCGCCGAACCAGGTCAGCAGGTCGTCCTCGTCCAGGTCCGACTTGTTGCCGAGCCCCACGATCGCCGAAACACCTGTCTTCGTAGTGCGCGCGAAGCCCAGAATGGCCATCCCTATGCCACCGGACTGCGAGGTGAGTGCGACGCCGCCCTTCACGTCGTACGGCGTGCAGAACGTGGCACACAGGTCCTGCCACGTCGAGTAGTAGCCGTAGATGTTCGGCCCGAGCAGCCGGACGCCGTACCGCTCACCGATGGCCACGATCTCGTCCTGGAGCCCCTGCTCGCCCGTCTCGGCGAACCCGGAGGGAATGAGCACGGCGTTGGGGATCCCCTTGCGTCCCACCTCCTCCAGAGCCGAGGCCACGAACTTGGCGGGGATAGCGAAGACCGCCACATCCACCTCACCGGGAACGTCGGTGACACTCTTGTACGCCTTGCGGCCGAGAATGTCATCGGCCTTGGGGTTCACCGGATGGATCTCTCCGGAGAAGCCGCCGTCGATGAGGTTGCGCATGACCGAATTGCCGATCTTGCCCTGCTCGTTGGAGGCACCGATCACGGCGACCGACGAGGGCTGCATCAGCCGGCGCATCGAGGTGAGGATCTCCTCGCGCGAGTACTTGCGCCGCTCCTTGGGGACCGAGTCGGCGAGGATCACGCGGATGTCCGCCGCGACCGCCCCTTCCGGGGTGGCGATCACCGGGTTGAGGTCCACCTCGGCGATCTCCGGGAAGTCCGCGACGAGTTCGGAGACCCGCCGGATCTGCTCGGCGATCGCCCACCGGTCGACGGCCGGCGCGCCGCGCACTCCGCGCAGGATCTCGGCGGCCCGGATCGATTCCAGCATCGACAGGGCCTCGTCCCCGTCCACGGGCGCCAGCCGGAACGTGACGTCCTTGAGGACCTCGACGAGCACACCGCCGAGCCCGAAGGCGACGACCTTCCCGAACGTCGGGTCGGTCACCGCGCCGACGATGACCTCCTGCCCCTGGGGGAGCAGTTCCTGCACCTGTACGCCCTCGATACGGGCGTCCGGCGCGTACCCGCGCGCGTTGTCGATGATTTTGTGGAACGCGGCCCGTACGTCGGTCGCGCCCTCCACACCGACGATCACACCGCCCGCGTCGGTCTTGTGGAGGATGTCGGGGGAGACGATCTTCATGACGACAGGAGCGCCGAAGCGCGCCGCGTACGCCACGGCCTCCTCGACGTCGGTCGCCAGTTCCTCGCCGGGGACGGCGATCGCGTACGCGTCGGCGATCACCTTGCCCTCGGGCGCGGTCAGCGCGGTGCGTCCCTCGGCCCGTACGGCGGCGAGGAGCGTACGTACCCGCAGCACCCGGTCTTCGGCCATCAATCAGATCACTCCGTTCGACTTGAGCAGGCGCAGCTCCTCGTCGCCGAGACCGAGCTCGCCGACGTACACCTCTTCGTTGTGCTCGCCGAGCAGCGGCGAACTGGTCACGTCCACGGGGGAGTCGGAGAGCTTCAGCGGGCTGCCCACGGTGACGAAGTCGCCGCGCTCCGGGTGCGGCACCGTCACGACCATCTCGTTGGCGACCAGCGACTGGTCCTCGATGATCTCCCTGGTGGAAAGGATCGGGCCGCAGGGGATGTTGTGGCCGTTGAGCTTCTCCAGCACCTGCCACTTGGGGAGCGTGGACGACCACTCCTCGATGAGTTGGAACATCTTGGTGAGCTGGGGGAGCCGGGCCTCCGGGGTCGCCCACTCGGGGTCGTCCGCCAGCTCGGGGCGCCCGATGAGTTCGGTGATCGGCTTCCAGCCGACGGGCTGCACGATGACGTACACGTAGTCGTTGGGGCCGCCCGGTGCGCACTTGACCGCCCAGCCGGGCTGGCCGCCGCCGGACGCGTTGCCGGACCTGGGAACTTCGTCGCCGAAGTCCTCGTTGGGATATTCAGCCAGCGGACCGTGCCCGAGGCGCTGCTGGTCCCGCAGTTTCACCCGGCACAGATTCAGCACGGCGTGCTGCATCGCCACGTTCACGCGCTGCCCGCGCCCCGTGTTCTCCCGCTGGAACAGGGCGGCGAGGATCGCCGCCACCGCGTGGATGCCCGTGCCCGAGTCACCGATCTGGGCCCCCGTCGCCAGCGGCGGCCCGTCCTCGAACCCGGTGGTCGACATCGACCCGCCCATGGCCTGCGCGACGACCTCGTACGCCTTGAAGTTGGTGTACGGGCCGTCCCCGAACCCCTTGATGGAGGCATAGACGATTCGCGGATTGATCTCCTGGATGCGGTCCCAGGTGAAGCCCATTCGGTCGATCGCGCCCGGCCCGAAGTTCTCGACCATGACGTCCGAGCGCCGGATCAGCTCGGTGAGGATCTCCTTGCCGCGCTCGGTCTTGGTGTTGAGGGTGATGCTCCGCTTGTTGCAGTTGAGCATCGTGAAGTAGAGGGAGTCGACGTCCGGGAGGTCGCGCAGCTGCTTGCGCGTGATGTCGCCGGTCGGCGCCTCCAGCTTGACGACGTCCGCGCCGAGCCAGGCGAGCAGCTGGGTCGCCGACGGCCCGGACTGGACGTGTGTCATGTCGAGGACGCGGACGCCTTCGAGAGCCTTGGTCGATGTTCCTGACGTCGCTGCCGTGACTGTCATCGGGGACACCTCACTTGTACATCGTCTGGTTCATGGTTCCGGGGGCGTACGCGTCCGGGTCGACCCAGACGTTGATCAGCGAGGGCTTGCCCGACTCGCGGGCGCGCTGGAGGGCGGGGCCGATGTCGGCGGGGTCGCGGACCTCCTCGCCGTAACCGCCCAGCATCTGGGCGAACTTGTCGTAGTGGACGTCGCCGAGGGTGTTGCCGACCCGCTCGCGCTCCAGGCCGTACTTGGCGGCCTGGCCGTAACGGATCTGGTTCATCGAGGAGTTGTTGCCGACGATGCCGACGAAGGGGAGGTTGTAGCGGACGAGGGTCTCGAAGTCCCAGCCGGTGAGCGAGAAGGCGCCGTCTCCGAAGAGGGCGACGACCTCCTTGTCGGGCCGCGCCTTCTTGGCCGCGAGCACGAACGGAACTCCGACGCCGAGCGTGCCGAGCGGCCCCGGGTCCATCCAGTGGCCGGGCGACTTGGGCTGCACGACCTGACCGGAGAAGGTGACGATGTCGCCGCCGTCGCCGATGTAGATGGAGTCCTCGGTGAGGAAGTCGTTGATCTCGCTGACCAGCCGGTACGGGTGGATCGGCGAGGCGTCCGACTTCAGGCTGGGCAGCCGCTTCTCGATGGCGGTCTGCTCGGCGGCCCGCAGCTCGTCGAGCCACTCCTTGCGCTTCGAGGCGCCGCCGTTGATGCGCCCCGAGGCGGCCTCGGTCACCGACTTCAGCACCAGGCCGGCGTCACCGACGATCCCCAGGTCGATGTCCCGGTTCTTGCCGACCGTCCGGTAGTCGAGGTCGATCTGCACGACGGTCGCGTCCGGCGACAGCCGCTTTCCGTAGCCCATGCGGAAGTCGAAGGGCGTGCCCACGATGACGATCACGTCGGCGTTGGAGAACGCGTACCGGCGCGACAGCTGGAAGTGGTGCGGGTCCCCGGGCGGCAGGGTGCCGCGGCCGGCGCCGTTCATGTAGGCGGGGATGTTGAGGGCGCGTACGAGATCGATGGCGGACTCGGTGCCACGCGTCGTCCACACCTGGCTGCCCAGCAGGATCGCGGGCTTCTCGGCGTGCACGAGGAGGTCGGCGAGCTTCTCGATCGCCTCGGGGTCACCGGCCGAGCGGGTCGAGGCCCGGTACTGGCCGGCGGCGGGCACCCGGGCCTTCTCGACCGGCACCTTGGCGTCCAGCACATCGCGCGGTATCTCCAGGAAGGACGGCCCGGGGGCGCCGTGATAGCACTCGCGGAACGCCATCGACACCATGTCGGCGGCGCGCGCGGTGTCCGGCACGGTCGCCGCGAACTTGGTGATCGGCGTCATCATGTCGACGTGCGGCAGGTCCTGGAGGGACCCCATCTTGTGCTGCGTGTGGGCGCCTTGGCCGCCGATCAGCAGCATCGGGGACTCCGCACGGAAGGCGTTGGCGACACCCGTCACGGCGTCGGTCGTGCCGGGACCGGCGGTGACGACCGCGCAGCCGGGTTTGCCGGTGATGCGCGCGTAGCCGTCGGCGGCGTGGGCGGCGACCTGTTCGTGGCGAACGTCGACGACCTCTATGCCTTCGTCGACGCAGCCGTCGTAGATGTCGATGATGTGGCCGCCGCAGAGCGTGTAGATGACCTCCACACCCTCCGCTTTGAGTGCCTTGGCGACCAGGTGCCCACCGGAGATGAGGTTCTGGCTGGTGTCGTCGGGCATGGCGAAGTCCTGTCCCTTCGTAGGGGATTGGGCGCGCTGAAGTGCAGCTCAGACGGTGTGCGCGCACTGTTCGTGGATGCCGTCGCGGTAGATTGCATACAGTCGACGAATACTGTATGAAGCTTGTTATCCCGCATCCGGTGGGTGGTGTCCAGGGGGCGTGCGGCAACTTTTAGGTAGGAGCCGAGATGGACCTGTTCGAGCACCAGGCAAGGGAACTCTTCGAAGAACACGGCATCTTGGTGCCGAGGGCGGAGGTCACCGACTCGCCCAAGGAGGCACGCGAGATCGCCCGCAGGCTCGGCGGCCGCGTCGTCGTCAAGGCGCAGGTGAAGACCGGCGGACGCGGCAAGGCGGGCGGCGTGAAACTCGCCGCCGATCCGGCCGCCACCGAACTGACGGCACGCCAGATCCTCGGCATGGACATCAAGGGCCACACCGTCGGAAAGGTGATGCTGGCCCAACCGGTCGACATCGAGAGCGAGTTCTACGTCAGCTACGTACTCGACCGCGCCGCCGGCCGCTTCCTCGCGATCGCCTCGGCCGAGGGCGGCATGGACATCGAGGAGGTCGCCGCAACCCGGCCGGACGCCGTGGCGCGCGTCCACATCGACCCGGCCGAGGGCGTCACCTCGGCGAAGGCGAGCGAGATCGCCGAAGCCGCGGGGCTGCCCCCGCAGACCGTCGACGTCCTGGTCAGGCTCTGGGACGTACTGATCCGCGAGGACGCTGTCCTGGTCGAGGTGAACCCCCTCGTCCGTACGGCCCAGGGGCAGCTCCTCGCCCTCGACGGCAAGGTCACCCTCGACGACAACGCCCGCTTCCGGCAGGCCCGTTGGGGCGACCAGGAATCCCAGCACGACGACCCGCTGGAGGCGGCCGCCGCGGCCAAGGGCCTCAACTACGTGAAGCTGGACGGCGAGGTCGGCATCATCGGCAACGGCGCGGGCCTCGTCATGTCGACCCTCGACGTGGTCGCGGGCTGCGGCGCGCGCCCCGCCAACTTCCTCGACATCGGCGGCGGCGCCTCCGCCCAGATCATGGCCGACGGCCTCTCCGTCATCCTCTCCGACCCGGCCGTGAAGTCCGTCTTCGTCAACGTCTTCGGCGGCATCACCGCCTGTGACGCGGTCGCCGACGGCATCGTGCAGGCCCTGGACACCGTCCAGTTGACCAAACCGCTGGTCGTCCGCCTCGACGGAAACAACGCCGTACGCGGCCGCACGATCCTCGACGAGCGGGCCCACCCGCTGGTCCAGCAGGCCACCACCATGGACGGCGCCGCGCGCCGCGCCGCCCAACTCGCCAACGCCAGCTGAAGGAGCGGGACATGGCCATCTATCTGACCAAGGAGAGCAAGGTCCTCGTCCAGGGCATGACCGGCGGCGAGGGCATGAAGCACACCCGGCGCATGCTCGCGGCGGGCACTGATGTCGTCGGCGGCGTCAATCCCCGCAAGGCCGGCCAGAGCGTCGACTTCGACGACCGCGCCGTGCCAGTCTTCGGCTCCGTGCGCGAAGGCATCGAGGCGACCGGCGCCGACGTCAGCGTCGTCTTCGTGCCACCCGCCTTTGCCAGGGCGGCAGTTGTGGAAGCCGCCGACGCCGGCATCGGACTCGCCGTCGTCATCACCGAGGGCATCCCCGTCCACGACTCGGTCGCCTTCCACGCGTACGCCACCGCCAAGGGCACCCGGATCATCGGTCCCAACTGCCCCGGCCTGATCACCCCCGGCCAGTCCAACGCGGGCATCATCCCCGCCGACATCACCAAGCCCGGCCGCATCGGCCTGGTGTCCAAGTCCGGCACCCTCACGTACCAACTCATGTACGAACTCCGCGACATCGGCTTCTCGACATGCGTGGGCATCGGCGGCGACCCCGTCGTCGGCACCACCCACATCGACTGCCTGGCGGCCTTCCAGGACGACCCCGACACCGAACTGATCGTCCTCATCGGGGAGATCGGAGGCGACGCCGAGGAACGCGCGGCCGCGTACGTCCGCGAGCACGTCACCAAGCCCGTCATCGGCTACATCGCCGGTTTCACCGCCCCCGAGGGCAAGACGATGGGCCACGCGGGCGCGATCGTGTCCGGCTCCTCCGGCACAGCACAGGCGAAGAAGGAAGCCCTGGAAGCGGCTGGTGTACGCGTGGGCGGCACACCGACCGAAACGGCGAAACTCGTTCTGGCACTCCTCGAAGAACATCGCTGAGCGCCCTCGAAGCGGAGCGTGACGTCACTCATAGTTGACGCGAGGTGACTGTCGAGCGCCACGTTCGCTCGCTACGTTCCCTCACCACCTTCCCTCCGTACGTACGCGACCCCGCGTCCCTGCGCAGGGAAGCCGAGCCATGCAATTCCCTCCCGCCCCCGACTGTGCACCGAGAGCGGAGACACCCGAATGGCATCACCGACCCTCACCCTCAAGGCCCATACGTCCTGGACCGACGCCTGGGAGCGCTGCCTGGCCGTAGCGCCGGAAGCGTTCCAGGACGACCGTGTCCTCAACCTCTGGGGAGCCGCCTGGCAGGCCGACGGCCGGGCGCTGCCCGCCACCAGCCCCGTCGACGGCAGCCCCATCGCCGGCCCGCCCCGCCTGGACGGCGCCACGGCCCACCAGGCCGTGCGCGCCTCCCTCGACCACCACCGCGCCTGGCGGCACGTACCGGTGGAGGAACGCCGGGCCCGCGTCGCGGCCACCCTCGACGCACTCACCCAGCACCGCGAACTGCTCGCCCTTCTCCTCGTCTGGGAGATCGGCAAGCCCTGGCGGCTCGCGCAGGCCGACGTCGACCGGGCCATCGACGGCGTGCGCTGGTACGTCGACGGCATCGAGCCCATGGTCGAGAACCGGGCCCCGCTGAACGGCCCGGTGTCCAACATCGCGAGCTGGAACTACCCGATGAGCGTGCTCGTTCACGCAATGCTGGTACAGGCACTGGCAGGCAACGCGGTCATCGCCAAGACCCCGACCGACGGCGGCGTCGCGTGTCTGACCCTGGCTTGCGCGCTCGCCGCACGCGAAGGGATTCCCGTCACCCTCGTCAGCGGCGGCGGGGGCGAGCTGTCGGAGGCGCTCGTGCGCGCGCCCGAGATCGGCTGCGTCTCCTTCGTCGGCGGCCGCGACACGGGCGCCGCGGTGGCCACGGCCGTCGCCGACCTCGGCAAGCGGCACGTACTCGAACAGGAAGGCCTGAACACCTGGGGTATCTGGAACCACACGGACTGGGACACGCTGACGGCGGTCATTCCGAAGCTCTTCGACTACGGCAAGCAGCGTTGCACGGCCTACCCGCGCTTCGTCGTCCAGCGTGAGCTGTTCGACGAGTTCCTGGCGGCCTACCTCCCGGCGGTCCGCACCCTCCGGGTCGGCCATCCGCTGGCCGTCGAGCAACCGGACGGCCCGTATCCGCAGCTGGACTTCGGGCCGGTCATCAACGCGGCCAAGGCGAAGGACCTCCACGACCAGGTCGCCGAGGCCATCGACCGCGGCGCCGTCCCGGTACACCGCGGCAAGCTCGGCGACGCGCGCTTCCTGCCCGGCCAGGACACGGCGGCGTACGTCCAGCCGGTCACCCTGCTCAACCCGCCCCCATCCTCCCCGCTCCACCACGCGGAGCCCTTCGGCCCGGTCGACACCATCGTCCTGGTCGACACCGAGGCCGAGCTGCTCGCCGCCATGAACGCGTCGAACGGCGCACTCGTCGCCACCCTGTCCACGGACGACGAGGCCACGTACCGGCGACTGGCACCGCAGATCCGTGCTTTCAAGGTCGGCCACGGGAAGGCCCGCTCCCGGGGCGACCGCGACGAGCTCTTCGGCGGCTTCGGCGCGTCGTGGCGCGGCGCGTTCGTCGGCGGCGAGCTGCTCGTGCGTGCCGTGACACAGGGACCGGCGGGGGAGCGGCTGCCCGGGAACTTCCCGGACTACCACCTCATGCCGTGACCGCGGCGCACGGTGTGAGCGTGTAGCCCGCACGTCGAAGATCTGCCCCAATGGCGTTGGTGGGCGTCACCGTCGTGGCGGTGCCGTCCACCAACGCCTTCGGGGAGGGGCGAACCTGCGCGCCGTCCGTCGGGACGGGGCCACCCGAACACCACAAGAAGGCGCGAGAACCAGCCACTCCGAGAACCGATCGTGTCGGTCCCACCACTGACGGTGAAGCCTTGAGTGGGTCGTTTCCCGGCCTCCCGCGGGGCCGCCCGAGCCAGGAAACGCAGGTGAAAGGCACCCCGAAAGCTTGGTATTGTTGTCCATGTCGCCGCGGGGAACACCCCCGGCCAGGCGACAGACACCTGGTCCGGGTGGCGGAATGGCAGACGCGCTAGCTTGAGGTGCTAGTGCCCTTTATCGGGCGTGGGGGTTCAAGTCCCCCCTCGGACACCAGCTGAGACCCCACTTCGTGTGGGGTCTCTTGCATTTCCGGGCTGTGGCATGACCAACCACGTGACCAGCAGCCTGCAGAATCCCAGGTCAGACCAGGGATGACAGGCCGAGTCGGGCCCGTACTGGAGGCGGCCGGTCGGCGTGCTCCGTCCTTACCGGAGTGGCCGGCTTCCCCTGCCGTCACGGACTCCACGATACGAGGGGGAGGCTCACTTCGAGCCGCTCCTGTGGTGGTGACGGCGGAGGCCGGTACAGCCTCGGCCGCGCGGAACGGTGGAGCAGGCGTCCCGCGGCTCCCATTGGTGCAGTTGATGTAACCGCCGCCCTCTGTGCGTTGATGGAGGTGTGGAACACGCGCTTCCGATCGTCGTGGCCGATGGTGTCGTCACGAAGGAGTGATCATGTCTGCTCACCCGACTCCACTGCTCTTCCTGCACGGTTTCTGGCATGGGCCCTGGTGCTGGAACGAGGTCCCCACCTGCGGCGCCGGCGCGCACCGTCCCGCTGTCGCGGTGGACATGGCGGGACACGGGCTTCACGCAGGCCGAACTCCCTCGCACGCCGCCCGTATGACGCCGCGGCCCTGGCCTCCGAGGTGTCGCCGATGGCGGGGGCGGGCCTCGACGAGGCGGCCGGACTGCTCATCTCGCAGATCGAGAGGGTCGGCGAGGGTGGTCCGGTGACGGTGGTGGCCCACAGCATGGGCGGTCCGGTGCTGACGAGGGCGGCCCAACTGCGGCCCGAGCTCTGGCGCACGCGGTGTATCTGACCGCTTACATGCCGGCGTCGGACGTTCCGGCCGCCGCCTGTGTGGGGATGCCCGAGAACGCGGGGGAGATGGTCTCGTCGGCCGTTCGGGCCGATCCCGCCGTGATCGGCGCCATGCGGCTCGATCTCGCCTCCGAAGCACCTGAGTACCACCAGCAGCTGCGGGAGGCGCTCTACGGTGATGTCGAGCCGACTGTCGCCGACGCGGATGCCGCTCTGCTGACGTCGGACTCTCCGGTGGGTGTGGCGATGGACACCACCACGCTGACCCGTGACGGGTGGGGTTCGGTGCCGCGTACGTACGTCGTATGTTCGCGGGACGTGGCGCTGCGGCCACGCCTGCAGCAGAAGTTCATTGACGATGCGGATGCCGCGTTCCCGGACAATCCCACCAGCGTCGTGACGCTCGATTCCTCGCATTCTCCGTTCCTGTCGATGCCGCAGCAGGTGGCCGACATCGTGACGAAGCTTGCCTGACTGCCGGCCCGCGGACCGCGCACCTTCGATCTGAAATTTCCAGACCGGAACCTTTCAATTCAGTTGAAGTAACCGGTGCGTGTGGTGGGATTTCGAATTATGGAAACGAACGGAGACATCAGGATGAGCGTTTTGAATAATGTTTCACTGCCGGACTACGCCCCCATTCCCGCCGCAGCTTTCGGTCCGGAGCCGAACGAACTCGGCTACTACGTGGCTCCGATCGGGGGAAACCTGTACTGGGTGACCGATCAGAGTTACCAGGCGATGTTCCTGTCGACGAGGACCGGCGTCGTACTCGTTGACGCACCGCCCAGTCTCGGCCACAACTTGGTGCGAGCCATCGAGGAGGTCACCCGGGCCAACGGCCGCCCCAGCAAGGTGACTCACCTGGTGTACTCGCATTACCACGCCGACCACATCGGCGCCGCGGGAATTTTCGACAGCAGCGTCGAACGGGTCGCCCACGTCGAAACCGACCGCCTGCTGAAAGCCACGGGTGACCGGAATCGTCCGCGCCCGACCACGACGTTCGGAGAGGGCTACACACTCAGTGTCGGCGGAGAGCGGCTGCAACTCGACTACCGGGGCCCCAACCACACTCCCGACAACATCTTCATCCACGTGCCCGACTACGACACGCTCTTCGTGGTCGACGTCATGTATCCCGGCTGGGCGCCCTTCCAGGGCTTTGCCCTCTCCCAGGAGATCCCGAACTGGATCAAGGCGCATCGGGAGATCACCGATTACTCGTGGTCCCACTTTCTCGGTGGACACGTGGGGCGGCCCGGAACCCGGGAGGACGCCGAACTGCTGATCGAGTACGTGGACGACCTCCTTATGCATGTCAAGTCGGCCATCATGAACGTCGATCCCGCGCCCTACTTCACCAAGTACGGAGGTTCGGGGAACCCGTGGGCGATGATGAAACACTACTGGAACGAAGTGGCCCGACAGGCGGCTGAGCCGGTGGTCGCCAAGTACACGGGTAAGCTCGCCGCGGCAGATGTCACCACTGTGGACAATGCCTTCACCTTGATCACGTCGCTTCAGCATGACGACGGGTTTACGTCACCCGCCTTTGGAATTCGCCCGTAACAGGTGGGCCTCCTTCAATTCCCTGAAGGGTGCCGATCGTGGTCCTGGACGTCGATGTCGAGCGGGAACGGGATTCCTTCTCGCTGAAGGCGCTTTATCCGGATCCGCTTGAGAAGTTCGGTCGCGTGGGTCTGAGCAACGGCTGTTCGGTGGCGAAGTAGACGCCGACGGTGTGAGTGCCGTGCGCCGGCCGGCCGTCGTGCGTCGTCGGCGAGACAGGGAGCATCGACACGGGCGTTGAGCTCGGCGAGTGAGTCCGGCTTGCCGCGGTCCCGGAACCCATGCCTGAAGCCGAAGCCCGTGTCTACTGGAACCTGCAGGATCTCCCGGCGACCACGGGCAGCCTTGCCGACAAGGAGGACGGCTGAGCTGACCTTCTTACCGTCAGCAGACTTCCGCGGTCGGCAGTGCCTCTACAATCCTGTCGACCACATCGGGGGAAAGTCGGTATGGAAACGATCATTGTGCAGTCGCCAGGTCCGTTACGGCCGGGCGAAGTCGACGCCGACGGGCCCGAGTTGCTGCACATGGGGCCGGGCGACGTGGCCGACTTCGGGCGTGGGCTGCCCGGCGGCCGGGAAGTCTCCATCGTCCTGCCCGACCCCGGAATCTCCCGGCGGGCGGGACGGCTGGAGGCGGCCGAGGACTACTGGCGGCTGTCCAACTTCAGCCGTGACACCGCGTATGCGGTCGAGAACCTGGAGGGGGCCGGCGAGTACATCACCGTCGCGCCGGGCCGGCTCGGAGCGCCGGTGCCCTTCGAGTTCTCCAGAGTCGTCCTGCCCGCGCTGGGCGGGACCGTCGACTTCAAGGTGTTCGCCCCGCAGCACGCCTATCTGGACGAGCGGTCCTCGCCCGGCGCCGGGGAGTTGACCGTGCATCCCTATGCGCTCGATGCGACGGCGAAGTACTTCCTGGTGCTGGTGGCCCTGTGCGAGCCGCGGCTGCGCGACCCCTCGGACGGTGTACTGCCGGGCGCCGGGGACATCGCGGAGCGGCTTCGCCCGCTGGAGAGCTGTCGTGGTCTGACCCGCTCCGCGGTGAACTACCACATCGACTACCTGGCCTTCGCCAAGCTGCGCCTGGACATCGGCGACGAGCCCGGAGCCGACGGCAACGGCCGCACCGGCGCCAAGCGCGCCCGACTGGCCTCCCTAGCCCTGCGCTTCGGCCTGGTGCGCGAGGAACACCTCGCCCTGTTGCCGTCCCGCAGACGGCCCGTCCCGCAGGAGAGCGGCGCATGACCTTGTCAGGTGCCGAGGAGGGCGCTCTCGAAACGCCGCGGCTGCCGGCCGGTTTCCGTATCGAGGGCTGGGAGTTGGACGCCGTCATCGGGTCGGGCGGCTGGGGGACCGTGTACGAGGCCCGCGCGGTCGCCGACGGCACGATCGTGGCGGTGAAGGTGCTGCCGACCGGCGCCCTGGCACCCGGTCAGCGTGCCGCGCTCGGCGAACTGGTCGCGCGCGAGGTGCGGTTCAGTGCCGAGGCGGACCACCCCCACCTCGTACGGACGCACGCCGTGTGCACCGTGGACGCGCCGGACCTGCCCGCGCTGGACGGTGCCATCGCGCTCGTCATGGACCGGGCCGAGGCCAGTCTGCGTCAGGTGCTGGACGCTGCCGCGACCGGCCGCCCGATCCCGGACGCCGAGCGGGTCCTGCGCGGCGTCGCCGCCGGGCTTGCCCATATGCACGGCGCCGGTTGGGTGCACGGCGACCTCAAACCCGCCAACGTACTGCTGGGTACGGACGGCGCGGTCTGGCTCGCCGACTTCGGCCTGGCCACCGAACTGGAGGGCACCCACGCCTATGTGCCGCCGCTCGGCACGCTCGACCATGTGCCGCCCGAGTGGTGGTCCCAGCGCACCGGGGCGGACGGGACGATGGTCCGGGCGACCGCCGACATCTGGGCCTTCGGCGTCCTGGCCCACCAGGTGCTCACCGGTGGCCTGCACCCGTTCCCCGGCGCCACCGCTCGCGCCCGCTCGCTCGCCGCGCAGGCCTACGCCCGGGGCACCGCGCAACTGCGTCTGGACGCCGGACTCGACGAGAGTTGGCGCCGAATCGTCGGGGACTGTCTGGCACCCGATCACGCGGGCCGCCTGCGCCACACCGCCGCGAGCCTGTCCGCCCGGATCGGGCAACCGGCAAGCCCGCGTGGCCGGCGGCGCCTGCTGCCGGTCGCCGCCGTCGCGCTGGCCGCGGTGTCGGCTGCCGCCATCGCCGGGGCCGCGCTGCTCGGGGGCGGTGGAGGTGGGGGAGACGACGATGACGATCAGGGGCGGGGTGCACCAGCCGTCGCCACCGACGCGCACAGCCCGGCCGCCGGGGAGATCCCGGAGGACTCCGACGTACCCGAGGCACTGCGACCGGTCATCGTGAAGGCCGCCCACCGCTGTACCGACGCGGAGGTCACGCCCGCGTTTCTCGCCGCCATGCTCAAGGCGGAGAGCGGCTTCGACGTGAACGCGGCTCGCCCGGCGAGCGAGGAGTACGGCATCGCCATGTGGACGCCTTCGGTGTTCCGGGCCTGGGCGGTCGACGGCGACGCCGACGGCGACAAGGAATACTGGTCGCCGCCGGACGCGATCGCCACGATGTCGCTGTACGTGTGCTGGCTCGACCAGCAGTTCAAGAAGGCCGACATGCCCGCCGAGGATCTTCCCGCGCTGATGGCGGCCGGGTACCGCACGAGCGACCGCACGGTCGTCACGGAGGGCGGCGTTCCCGAACGCGTGCGGCCCCACGTCGAGAAGGTGCTCCGCTACCTCGCCGCCTACGAGCGGTGAGGAAGCGGAGCTGTCGCTCAAGGCTGCTCAGCAGTCCTTGACGTCCGGCATCTTGTTGTCGGGCGAGTTGATGTAGATGTTGGAGATCCAGCCGTCGTACTGGGGGAGGTACGCCCACCATTCGTTGGTGTAAGGCGGTACGTCAACCTTCTGTCCCCTGGCCTGGCAGCCCACCAACACCTCGACGCCTGCGGGGAGTTGGGTGATGGGTGAGATGCCCGTGCCGGGGTTGGGGCGGACGTTCACATGGTCGCTCCATGTCCCGTACCACCATCCCGCGGGCCGGGTGGCTCCGGGGACGTTCAGGGAGCGGGTCAGCCGTCCGATGTCCGTGTACGCCTTCCCGTACGAGGTGCCGACGGGATGCAGTGTGAACACGGCCACGATGGACCGGTCACCGGCGCCCACGGTGCCCGTGCTGTGCAGCGCGGGCCGGGTCAGGTCCACGTCCGCGGCGGCGGCCGGAGCCGGGCTCGCCGCACCCGTCGCGGTGGCGGTCGCGGTGCTCGCCGTGCCGCAGGTGCCCTTCTCGTACGAGGTTCCCGCCCAGCCCTGCTTCACCGCCCACGGCTTCTCGAACGCTCCGGCGACGCCGAAGTGCTGGTCGAATTTGTCCGAGGCACAGCGGGTGGACTGACGCAGGTTGCCCATCACGAAGTCGCGCACGGGGCCGGGCGCCGAGTCCAGGAGGTAGCGGTAGATCGTGACCGTGTCCCGGGCGGAGAGCGCGGTGTAGCCCCAGTAGCCCTCGTACCCGGTGGGCGGCACTGCCGTGTCCTTCAGGCCGAGGCGGCTCACCATGCGGGTGATGATCGCCGTACCGCCGTTGTCCGACCAGTAGTTGTTGGCCGCGGTGTCGTTGCTGCTGCGCAGCATCGGCTCCAGCCATGCCCGGTCGGCGGCGGGCACGGTGTAGTCGGGGCCCCGGTTCCACAGGTAGTCCAGCGCCAGCAGCAGCTTGACGACCGAGGCGGACCGGAAACGGGTGCTCGAGTTGAGCTGCTCGGTGAAGGTGCCGGTCTGCCGGTCGAAGACCGCGACCCCGGCGCTGACGCCGGCGGGCAGCTCGACGGACGCGGCGGCGGGCCGCACCGGCTGCCCGGCCGGGGCATCGGCGGCGGCTGAGCCTGCCGCGCCGCCGATCAGCAGCAGAGCGGCGGCGGTCGCGAAAAGTGGGCGCCTCACAGGTAGTGCTCCCTGAGATTGATCGAGTTGATCGGTGTGGAGGGTGCCCCGCTGTACAGCCGAGGCATGGAAGACGACTCGAACCTTAAGAAGGAGAGCGGGCCGACGGTCCTGACGAATGTCAGGGCGGCACTCGCAGGGTGGGGTGCGTTACGAACTCGCACAGGGGTTGCCCTGACATTTGTCAGGAGCTCAGTACCCGCTCCCTCGCTAGCGTCTGTCCACGTCGCTGTTCGTAGGTCAGCACCTTTACTTCCGAGACGAGGGGGACCCATGAGTCGCTCCATGGACCGCAGGATGTTGTTCAGGTCGGCCGGATCCGCTGCGGTGGCGGGATCGCTGGGCGCGCTGGGTGTCACGGCACTAGCCACACCCGCGCACGCGGCAGCCGGAACGATCAACACCGACCAGGTGATGGCCACCACCAATCGCGTGACCCACGCCCCGAACCAGCGCGGAACCATCGGCATCGAGCTGCGCTCGGGCCATTACAACGGCTTCCAGTACGGCTGGGGGCGGCTCGTCGGCTCCGGCTGGGACGCGCGTGGCTGGATCTGGCTGGACATCAGCACGGACGGCGGCGGGTCCTGGTCGTTCGCCGACGGCACCTACCTTTCGGACGGCACCGGCTACGCGCATACGTCCGGGTGGCTGACCCAGTCCAACTCGAACTACTTGTTCAGAGCCAGCTACGACAGCAATTTCAGGGCCGTCAACCCGTACGTCCGGAGCGGCACCTGGTGACAGCCGTCCGGTCCGCGCAGTTCGTGGGCGTACTGCGCCAGGGGTCCCCGAGCGTTTTCTGTGTGGTGCGCGCCGCCCGGTGTGGCTTCCGGGCCCGCACCGTCCGTTTGGCCATCCCAAGGGGGAATCACGCATGATCCATTCCGTGAGAGTCGCCGCCGCGGCCACGGCATCCACCGTCATCGCCGCCGCCGGCCTCGTCTTCGGCACGGCGGGCGCCGCCCACGCGTCCGGTCATGGCGAGGGCTACTACGGCGTCTGGGCCTCCGGCGTCAATGTCCGTGGCGGCGGCGGGGAACAGTGCTACCTGTACCCGTCGGCCTTCAACTGCCCGACCGTGGAGACCACGGTGAGCAGCCCGGCCCAGGTGTGGGTGTACTGCCAGCAGGAGGGCGGGCAGAGCGTCGGCGGCAACCCGTACTGGGTGTGGGTCCTCACTCCGAGCGGCCACCGCGGCTACATGGCCAGCTACTACACCGACAACGCCACCAACTGGATCGACGGTGTCGAGGACTGCTGACGCGGCGTCGAAGGACACGACCACTTAGAGAACACCTCTTTCCGGGCCGGTGCGCGCACCGGCCCGGAAAGACGTCTGTCCCGCCCAGAAGAAGGTCCTCAAGATCGTGCAGTCCGCGCCGTACTGCAAGGGTTACGACGGCGGCGGCATCGAACAGGTAGATACGGGTGAGCGCACAGGTCCTTCGCGGAGCGAGCGAAAGTTTCAGCGCTCCTGCGCAGGTGGTGACCGGGTGCCACCGTCTGTACGGTCATCCAGGCAAGCCGCGGCACAGAGATACACGCGCAGGGCGGTCCTCGCCGTGAGCCGTCGGTTAAGGAGTACGAACAGCACATGCGTTATCGGGAACTGGGCCGCACCGGGCTGGCCGTGTCGGAGATCGGGTACGGGGCCTGGGGGCTGGGCCAGGGGGCCTGGGTCGGGGCCGACGACGGCTCGGGGGTGCGCGCCCTGCACCGTGCCCTGGACCTGGGTGTCAACTTCATCGACACCGCCAGGGCGTACGACCGCAGCGAGCGCGTCGTCGGCCGTGCGCTGCGGGAGCTCCCGGGCGGTGGTGACGGCGTGTACGTGGCGACGAAGGCCGGGCCGAAGGTCCCGGTCTCCCTGACGGCCAGCGGACTCGACCCCATGGAGGCCTTCCCCGGCTCACACCTCCGCGAGAGTCTGGAGACCAGCCTGCGCGAACTGGGCCGCGACCACGTCGACCTCCTTCAGCTGCACACCTGGGAGGACGAGTGGACCGGGCGGGGCGACTGGCTGGAGACGGTGGACGCCCTCAAACAGGAGGGCAAGATCAGGTTCGTCGGGATCTCCGTCAAGGATCACCAGCCCGAGAACGTGCTCACGCTATTGCGCACCGGGGTGCTGGACGTGGTCCAGGTCATCTACAACATCTTCGAGCAGGCCCCGTCCGACGCACTGCTGCCGGCCTGCGAGGAGTACGGCGTGGGGGTGATCGGGCGGGTCGCACTCGACGAGGGAGCTCTGACGGGCTCGATCCGCGCGGGTGTCACGTTCCCCGAAGGCGACTGGCGCAACTGGTACTTCAGGGACGATCGGCCCGCCCAGGTGGAGAAGCGCGTGGACGCGCTCCTCGCGGACCTGGGGATCGGCGCCGGCGAGCTCGCGTCCACCGCGCTGCGGTTCGCGCTCGCCGGGCAGGCGGTCTCAACGGTCATCGTCGGGATGCGGTCACTGGCCAACGTGGAACGCAACGCGGCGGTCGCCGAGTCACCACCGCTGAGCGCCGATGAGCTGGCGCTGCTGGCCAGGCACCGCTGGCAGAAGAACTTCTACAGCTGAGCCGGTCCTACGGCTCGTACCGTGTCGGCAAGAACCCTTCACTGCCGTCAGGCCGGTTCAGCTCGCTGTCTACACTCGGTTGAGACGAGCTGAACACACCAGAGGAGCAGGGATGCCGCGGAACCGCCAGCAGATCCCCCGTGAAGAGCGGACAGGTGATCTGCTGGCCGCGGCCACCGAGCTTTTTCTCGCCAAGGGGTACGACAAGACCACGATGGCGGACATCAGTGCCGCCGCCGGGGTGGCCAGGGGCAACGTCTACTGGTACTTCGACTCGAAGGACGACATCTTCGCCGCGGTGATGGACCGGATGCTCAGCCGCGAGATCCGTACCCTCAGCGCGGAGCAGGCGGGCGCCGACCCACTGAGCCGGCTGGTGCGAGGGCTGTCCGACATGCGCTATTCCCGGCCGTTGCACCAGGCCATGCACGACCGGCTTCCGCATTCGGAGGCGGTTCGGGCCGCCCACAACACCTTCCTGGGCTGGATCGTCGGACTGGTCGACGAGGTCGTGGCCGAGCGCGGCCTCGACGGCGACCCCGACATCGATGCCGCGCTCCTCCGCGATACCGTGCTCGCCGTGTTCGAAGGTGCGAACGTGCCCAACGACCGGAACAGACCGGCACACGAGATGATCCGCCTCCTGATGGAGTCCGTCCTGGCGGGGCGTTCACCGATCAAGAGGGCGTGACCGCCGATCGCGGCGGGTCGAAGTCACGGCGGTCGGAGTCGCGACGACCGGAGTTGGCGAGTGGTCAGGGTTGCCGAGTGGCGACTCTCGCCGACCCCGCCCGCGTCTCCATGACCGAACCCGCGGCCGGATTCCCGGCCTCCGCTCCGCGCAGCCGGTCGAGCACCGCACCGGGGTCGGCCGGAGCCCGCTCGCCCCGCCACCCGACATGCCCGTCGGGGCGAACCAGCACCAGCGGCCTCTCGTAGAGCCTCGCCGCGGCCGGATCGGCGAGGCGCAGCACCGTCAGCGGCACGCCACGTTGGTGCGCGGCCTTCACCAGCGCGGACGGGTCCGCCGACCCCGAGACCACGAGCACGAACCCGCGGCCGAAGTGGTCGAGCACCGAGCTGCCGTCGGGCAGCCATACGTGCGGTGCGCGGCAACCGGGCCAGGTCGACGGGACGTAGTCGTCCGGCTCATCGGGCGGCTCCGGGGTGTCGTCAGGCACGCAGATCGGGGAGCCGCTGTAGCGGTATCCGAGCTGGACGCCCGTGCAGCGGAACTCCTTGCCTCTCGACCGGCGGATCATCTCGCCCATCTCACTGCGGGCCCGGTCGCCCTCCGCGTCCGCGCGGCCGAGTGCGGCGTCGGGCGCGAGCCGGGAGTCGGACCTCCAGTTGCTCGATGCCTCCGTGACGTTGCGGACGGCGATCGGCCGCCGCTCCAGCTCGTAGCTGTCGAGCAGTGCGGGGCCTGCCCAGCCCTGGAGGACCGCGGCGAGCTTCCAGCCCAGGTCCACGGCGTCGCCGATCCCGGTGTTGGCACCGAAGCCTCCCTTGGGCCACAGCAGATGCGCCGAGTCACCCGCGAGGAACACCCGCCCCGCGCGGTAGCCGCGGGCCACTACGCAGTGCCCGCTCCAGGGCTGGGCGGCGAGGATCTCCACATCGATGGGTGCGCCGACGGCCTCCTGCACCCACGCGACCGCGTCCCCGGGTTCCGGCTCCTGCTCCAGGTAGACCGAGAGCCGCCACTCGTCCACGCCGTTGACCACCGTGATGTACGGCCTGCGCGCCGACGACAGCGTGTGGATCTGTACCGCCGGGCCGCCCAGCCGCTCCCGGAGCAGGGCCGGCAGTTGCGGTGCACGGAAATGCACCGCGAAGTTCTGGCCCTGCGCGAACATGCCCTCGAACTCGACGCCCAGTGCCCGCCGGACGCTGCTGCGGCCTCCGTCGCAGGCCACGAGGTAGTCGCCGGCCAGTGTCTCGGCGACGCCGCTCCCGAGGTCACGCACCACGGCGAGGACACCGTCGGAGTCCTGCTCGAACGTCTCCAGGCGCGTGGCGAACCTGATCTCGACCGAGGGCAGGCCCCGCGCCGTCCGTTCGAGCAGCGGCAGGAACGAGAACTTGGACAGGAACGCGGGGCCCTCGGGCGTCAGCGGGCCGTACGCGCCGGGAGACCGGTTCGTGACCCCGTAATCGAATGCGGCGAGTGCGTGTCCCGTCACTGACGTGGCGAACACCGTACGGTGCGGATAGTCCGTGGGCGGTGCCGACTCCGCGCGCGCCTCGTCCGCACAGCCCCAGCGCCGAAGGTGTTCCATGGTGCGGGAGAAGATCGCCTCGCCCGCCGGGAAGGGCACGCGTCCGTCGCCTTGGTCGATCACCGTCACCGGCACACCGCGCCACCCCAGCTCGATCGCGAGCGAGAGGCCCACGGGCCCCGCTCCGACGATCAGGACACGCCGAGATCCGGCTCCTTCGTTGCGGTCAGACACAGGGGAACCTGCCTTCCTGAGCACGGGTTGGATCAGTCGGGACCCAAACTCTTGAACCCGAGTCAGACTCGCACGTCCAGGCCGTTCCGTGGAAGAGCGAGAGGAGATGGCCCCTGTCGACAGGTCGGGTGCGGTGCTACGCTTGACCCGAGTTCAAGAGATAGGGGAACGTCGTGGTGTCTCCGGCCGATCGAATCGAAGTGATGCCGTGGGCCACTGCCGGGCCCTGGTCGTCGGCTATCACCGCGACATCGACGGTGGCCGGGCCACCGCCGGGATCGGTGCGTTCGCCGCCGGCGCCGAGTTCGAGGCACACGGCCGGGCCTTCCGCGGACGGGACGAGACTTTGCAGGCCATGGTCCTGCTGCACGTCCGGCAACCTGACGGCGCCTATGTCCTGGACCGCGTCCTCGGCACCGTTCACCGGTTCCGCCACTCCGGCGGGGAGTGGCGGATCACGCACCGCACGTCGAGGCCGCCGCACCCCACCGTCTGACGGGCAAGGAGGCCCTCACGATGACGACCACCTCCCAGAGCACGGCCGCCACCGCGGCCACCGAGACACAGGCCGTCGCGCTGCAGATAGCCGAAGTCGTGCTCAAGACCGGCCGCTACGACGACATGGCCGCCTTCTACACCCACGTACTGGGATACGGCCCGTTCTACGAGCGGACCCCGGACCCCGACGCCCCGCCGCGTCCCGCGGGGATGCCCGAGCGGGCGGTCGACGTCCGACTGGGCTTCTTCCGTGTGCATGACGCCCCGCACCGCAGCCAGGTCCTCGCGCTGTTCGGCATCGACAGCCTGATCGGGACCGACGCGTCAGGGCCGGGCCTGCACCACTTCCAGTTCGGTGTCGGCTCACTGGGTGAACTGGTCACCCAGTACGAGCACATGGCGTCCATGGGCGCGCGCCCGCACCGTGCCGCCAACCACGGTCAGGCCACCAGCTTCTACTACCGCGACCCGGACGGGAACATCGTCGAGTTCTCCTGCGACAACTTCGCCACCACCGAGGAGGAGGTGGCCTTCATGGCCGGCCCCGTCTTCGCGGCGAACCCCTCCGGCCTGGAGCTCGACCCCGAGCGCTTCGTCGCCCGCTACCGCGCCGGTGACCCCGAGGACGAGCTGCTGCGCCTGGACAACCAGGCGGTGGCCCTGTGACCAGGCTCGTCAGCACGGCCAAGGGAATCGGCAGACTGGCGGACGACGGCGAGACCGTCGCCCTCCTCGACCTCGACGCGACCGACCTCGGTGCCGCCCTGCGGTCCGGCCTCGACATCGCCTCCATCGCCACGGCCGGGGTCCGCGACCGCGTACCCATGGCCCAGGCCCAGCTCGTCGCCCCCGTCCCCAGACCCTCCAAGATCTGGGCGGTGGGTTACGCCTACGCCGGTCACCGCACCGAGGTGGGGTACGCCGACACGGCGGAGGATCCGGTCGTCTTCCTGAAGGCCCCGTCCTCGGTGATCGGCACGGGAGAGCGGATCCGCCTGCCGAAGGCGGCCCCGGACGAGGTCGACTACGAAGGCGAACTCGCGGTCGTCATCGGCAGGCGCGCCACCGACGTGCCGAAGGCGGACGCGTACTCGTTCGTCGCCGGCTTCACGATCTGCAACGACGTCAGCGCGCGCGATGTCCAGAAGGGACGCGTTCCCGGCCGGGCCGCCAACGTCACCGCGGCCAAGAGCTTCGACACCTTCACCCCCATGGGCCCCGCCCTGGCCACGCTCGACGAGTTCGCCGACCCCGACGACCTGCACCTGCGCACCTGGGTCACCGGCCAGCTCCGCCAGGACGCGCGCACCTCCCAGCTCATTCACCCGGTTCCCGCGCTGGTCTCCTACCTGTCGCGGCAGACGACCCTCGAACCCGGCGACGTGATTGCCACCGGAACCCCGGCCGGAGTGGGGCACAAACGAGGTCTGTTCCTGCGGTCCGGGGACGAGGTCCGGATCGAGATCGAGGGCATCGGCACCCTCGCGAACACCTGCGCCTGAGAAGCCCGCGCATGCTGACAGGGGCCAGCGCCCTTGAAGTACTGTCCGGCGGCCATCACTAGCCGGCGGCCTTTCCACAGGAAGCGATGAAAATGAGCAGTGAAATCAAGAACGATTTCGGTGGCGGAAACCCATGGGACTATATCCAGCCGTGGGACGAGGAGCGTTTCGGCAAGGAAGTTCACGACGAAGGACAGCGGGTCAAATGGGAGATGGCCATGGCCATCGCCGGCGGACTTCCCTACATCTGGCAGGAGCTGGCCCGCCCGATCTCCGAAATCGCCTATGGTCTGCTCGAACTGCGTGCCGGAGACCGGGTTCTGCTCATCGGTGAAGGCATTGCACCGGCCGGGTGGCTGGAAGATATGCGAGACCTCGTGGGCCCAGAGGGCACGGTGGACGAGGTGGAGATCATCCGGGACGGGCGGCAGGCGGTCTTGGGCCGGATCCCCGGCCGCAATGGCCAAACCGGCTGCTGGCGCTGGGATTACACCGACTCGCTGGCCGACGAGTCCTACGACTGTGTCGCCGTCCTCCAGGCGACCCAGCACTCCGACGACTGGGCGGAGACGGCCAGGGACCTGTTGCGCGTCATGAAACCAGGCCGTCGTATCGTGCTGGCCGAGGCGGTCCTGAAAGGATCGTCGTTCTACGCCCGTATCAACGCCGATGTCCATCTCCGGCAATGGTTCGACAAGCTCTTCCAGCATGTTCCCGCGGAAGACATTCCGTATTACTCCGGGGAAGAGATCCGTGAAGCGTTCGGGGACATGGTCGACAGCCCGCAGGTGATGGAATGGCGCGGAATCGAGATGTTCTGGGGACGAAAGAAATAACAGCGCCGGTAGCACCCGTCGCGCCGGCCCGGCACCCCTAGATCCTGCCGAACAAGGAGGTTGCAGTGAGTGTCAACGAGGACCTCATGGTCATGGCATCGGACCAGCCGCTGCAGAGCGTCGTCCGCGACGAGCACCTGCTGCTGTCCCCGCCGCATCCGTCCAAGGTGCCCATGAAGCTGTGGGACGAGCAGCCGCCACTGACCGTGGTGCACTACCCGCAGGAGTACCGGGCAGAGGTGTTCGCCCCGCCGCGCGGTGTGTACGAGAGCGACGAGATCCGCGTCGAGTGGCAGAAGCTGGACGGTCGGCAGCCCTTCTACCACCGCAACTGCGACGTGGACGAGCTCTCCTACCAGATCGCCGGCGAGCGCACCCTGATGACCGAACTCGGCGTGGTCGAGCACCGGTCCGGCGAGTTCTCCCGCATTCCCCGGGGGGTGGCCCACGACAACTACGGCCGCGCCGGAAGCCATCTGCTGTTCTACATCCCCGCACCGGTCGCCGAGCTGGTGCCGGCCCAGCGCGAGTCCCAGGCGGTGTTCCCGCCGTTTCCCGGCTGGCAGCCCGCCCCGGCCAACGAAGCCGTCAGCTGGAACCTGGGCACCCCTGGCCGCGACATCACCCTCTTCGGGGTCGATGAACAGCAGCTGCTCGAACATGTTCACAGCGACGACCGCCGGCTCCAGGTGCTGAGCCCCGACCGCGCCCAGCACACCACCTGGCTGTACGGCACGGACCGCGTCCGCATCGGCCTCGTCACCACCGCGCCCGGCGGTGAACGCCGCTACCGCCGCACCCTCGATGCCGACGAGATCCAGTACCAGGCCAACGGCCACCGCACCCTGATCACCCAGCAAGGCGTCATCGACCTCGAACCCGGCGATTTCGTGCGCATCCCGCTCGGGGTCTCGCACACCGACGTGGCGACCGAGGCAGGCGACTATGTCAGCCTGCTCTCGCGCAGCGAGGTTCCGCAGGTCGCCAAGACCTCCCGTACCGCCGACCAGTACTCGCCCGAACGGCTCGCGGCCCTCGACGCGGAGGTCCACTCATGACCACGATGCTCGCCCTGCGCGCCCACCGTGATGCCAGCGCTCTTGTCCTGGAAGACATCCCCGTCCCCGAGCCCGGTCCGATGGACGTCGTCGTACGGGTCGCCTCCGCAGGCCTGGCCCCGGGCATCATGCGCCTGCTCAAGATGGGCGCGTTCAAGCATCTGCCCGCCACCGTCGGCTTCGAGGCCGCCGGCACCGTCGCCGCCGTCGGCAGCGACGCCACCGGCGTCCGCATCGGTGATCGGGTCAGGGTGCACACCTTCCTGAACTGCCGCACCTGTATCTACTGCCGTACCGACCGCGACATGATGTGCCCGCAGCAGTCCATGATGGGTTACGCCGCCTTCAACGACGTTGCGATGCCGCTCTACGACGAGTACCACAACGGAGTCCTCGCGGAGTACGTGCGGCTCCCGTACTGGCTGGTCGACCCGCTGCCGCAGTCCGTCGGCTTCGACGTCGCGGCCAAGGTGCACACCCTGGCCAACGCCGTACGCGCCCTCAAGTGGGCCGAGTTGCCGATGGGATCCACCGTCGTCGTCACCGCCCCGACCGGTGCCATGGGCACCGCGACGGTCAAGCTCGCCAAGCATTTCGGTATCGCCGACCTCATCCTCGTCGGCCGCCACAGTGACCGGCTCAAGGCCGTCGCAGAGCTGTCCGGTGGCATCCCGGCCGGCATCGTCGCCCTGGACGAACTCCCCGAGGACTGGGCGGCCACCGGCGCACTCGCCGGCCGGCTGCGCGAACTGGCACCCGGCGGGGCACATGCGGTCCTCGACTACGTCCCCGACGGGCCGGTCACCGGTCAGGCCATGGCCGGGCTCGCGGCCGGCGGCGCACTGGTGCACATGGGAGGCAACCAGACGCCGATGCCGCTGTCGCCGATGGCGATGATGCTGAACATGTGGCGGTTCGTCGGTAGCCGCACCTGTACCCGCAACGACGCGCTGGAAGTCCTGCGCCTGCTGGAGACCGGCGCCCTCACCGCTGACGAGCTCATCACCCACCGGTTCCCGCTCAGCGATGTGCTGGAGGCCGTCGATGCCGTCCAACGCCGCGACGAACCCATGTGGATGCCCGTGATCAATCCCTGATCCTGGGCACGCGTCCGTCATCGTGTTCCGCGGAGCCGTAGAGGATCCATCGAGAGGAAACCGGAAGTGTCCGAAACGGCAGCCGTACGTGGCGAAGGGCCGCCCTTGCTCGCGGTGATCGGGGCGGCCGGGCTCTGCGGTAGCTACCTGTTGGAGGCGGCGCGGCAGGCTCCGTTCAGGGTCCGCGCGGTGGTGCACGGGCCGGCGGGCCGTGAACGGGTGGCCGCTCTGGGGGCCGACGAGATCGTCGAGGCCGATCTCGCGGAGCCCGACGCCGTCCGCCGGGCGGTGCAGAACGCCGACTTCGTGTTCATGATTCCGCCGGCGTTCCACCCGGAGGAGGACGTTTTCGCGATCCGGGCGCTGGAAGCGGGCGCGCGCCGGTTCGTGTACCTGTCTGTCCTCCACCCGCACACTCCCGGTCTGCGCCATCACCTGCGCAAGGCGAACGCCGAGGCCGCCGTGCGGGGTTCGGACTTGGACTGGACGATCCTCCAGCCCTCGATGTTCGCCCAGATCGTCCTGTCGACGTGGGGGAGGGCTCCCGCCGGGCAGGTCGACGTGCCGTTCGACGTGCGGGCTCGGCTCAGCGCGAGCCGGCGCGGCGTATACGCGCCTTCAGCTTCGGGAACTGCTGAAGGGCGTTGTTCCGCTCGAGAGCGAGCCGCTGGCGCGCGCTGTAGATCTCATCGACGGTCGGTTCGGGGTCGCCTGCCTTGAGATTCGGCAGGCTGCCCTTGAGGAAGGGCATCGTCTCGACGTTGTCGGCCGCGTAGAGATGGCGGGTCGCAGGCCAGTCGCTGCCGAACATGATGTGGCTGTCGGGCACCAGCGACGACAGCGGCTGCAACTGCGCGGCGGTGAACGCCTGTGCGTCGTCGAAGTACATCCGCTTGATGTACTTGAGGGGGCCTTCCGGCAGCACCTCGTTGAACGGCGGGAAGGCCGAGTGCCGGGTCGCGAGCCGGTAGGCCAGGAACGGCAGTGCCCCGCCGCTGTGGGTGAAGTGCCAGCGGATGTTCGGGTAGTCCCGCAGGACACCGTTGTAGATCAGGCTGGTCATCGCACGGGTCGCGTCAAACGTGTACTCGAAGACGTTGTTCCCGGCCGGGATGTCGGGGCCGAAACAGAGCTTGGGAGCCGGGTTGTTCTCCGGACCCGTCGGGTGGACGTAGACGTAGGCACCGCGGTCATTGAGGATCTCGTACAGAGGCTTGAAGGAAGGATCCCCCAGGTAGGTGCCCTTGTAGTTGGTGAGCAGGCAGATGCCGTCGAGATCGAGTTCGCCGAGCGCGCGGTCCACCTCGGCCACCGAGCCCTCGATGTCGGGCATCGGGGTGACCGCGAAGATCCCGAACCGGTCACCACGGCTCTGCACGAGGTCGCGGGCCCAGTTGTTGACCGCGCGGGCGGTGGCACGCCGGTCGTCGACCGGGCCGACGGTGACCTGGAGGTCGCCGAACGACAGGACGCTGGCCTGGATCCGGTACTGGTCCATGAAGGCCACGTGCCGCTCGACCGACCACGGACCGTACGCCCCGGTGATGGCGCCGAGCAGGCCGTAGCGCTTCAGGTAGTCGTTGTACACGTCGGGGGAGTAGTGCGCGTGGGTATCGATACGCCAGTTGCCCTTCGGCAGCCCCGGACCGGACGATGCCGCCTCCGGACTGGCCATGGCAGCCGGCACCGTGGCCGCTGCCGCCGTGACAATCGCCGCGGCCGATGCCCCTTCGATCATCCTTCGACGCGAGATGTTCCGTCGCAGGTTCATTTCCGGTTCCCCACTTCATTCTGTGTGCGAGTCAGGTCGTGTGTGCGTGCGTGCGTCATGGCGCCGTCGCCGGGCCGGGCAGGGGCCTGCGCAGGACGGCGATGGTCCCCGCCGTGGTGGAGACCGCTGCCTCCGCGCGTGGTGCGGGCCGATGGGGGGAGCGCAAGGGGATATGCCGCTCCTCGGCCGGGTCAGTCCCCGCTAACGGGTCGATCCGGCGCTCATGCGCGGGACTTCATGGCGCCGACGTAGCCGCGTCGGCCGGCGGCCGGCTGTGGAGCCGAGCCGCGAGCGAACAGGCCGGCGGTTCCTTCATGCGGCGCGTCATCGCCGGCCTCCGGCCCAACCGGGTCCACGTGCCCGGCCGACCCCGGACGAAGGATCGCGCCGATCACGACGGATCCGAACAGTGCGGTGTGCATGACCACCAGACAACAGCCGCCTCATAAAGCACGTGCGACTCGGCACATGAAGCTTCCATGAAGCCGATCGCCGGACTGGCGGCCTGAACGCGGTTGTTCCGGTGTGCCTCTGTCAAGGGCTCTCGACGACCGCTACTGGGAGTCCTGCGGTGCGTCGGCAGGCTGCAGCATGGTGAGCCACTGGGCCACGACGGCGTCGATGAAGGCGTCGGTGACCTGGCCGCGGTCGAGGAACAGCCGGGCGAGGACGGGCCCGTACAGCAGGGTGAACTCGTCGTCGCTGATCCGGACGCCCGAAGGCTCCAGCAGCTTGTTGAAGCCGGCGTAGCGGTCTTCGCCGATGCGGATGAGTGCCCGGGCGCTGTCGGGGTCGTGGTCGGCCTGGGCGGTGACGGCCAGCGCCGCGGTGCGCACGGACGGCACGCTGACGCCGGCGCGCAGGCTCTTCAGCCAGGCGGTGGCCACTGCGCCCACGTCGCTGCCCGGTTCGGGGTAGGTGCCGAGGTCGGGGCCTTCGAGGACGAGGTCGAAGAGCAGTGCCGCTCGGGTGGGCCAGTGCCGGTAGAGCGTCTGGCGGGTGACGTCCGCCCGCTCGGCCAGCAGGGCATAGGTCAGCCCTGCCGGTCCGACCTGAGGCAGCAGTTCTCGCGCGACGGCCAGCACACGGTTGCGGGTGCGCTGCACTCGCGGGTTGCCCGGGGTCGGCCGACGGCGATGGAGGGGCTGCGTCATGTGGCCACCCTACCGGCAAATCATACGTCGAGTGTGATTGGGGTCACAATCCAATCCGAATCATACGTGGCGTGTGATAGGTCTTGGAAAGTAATCACACGCACTGGATGATTCTTGTGTGTTGGCGCCTGTGAAAGGTAGATGGTCATGTCATCTCGGAACCTGATTGAACCGACATTCGCCCGCACCCGCCTCGGTTCCGGCCCCGGCCTGCTCCTCGCCCACGGCGCCGGCAGCAGCCTGGCCGGTACCTACGGCCCCGTCCTGGAAGCTCTGGCCGCCAGCCACACCGTCGTCGGCATCGACTACCCCGGCAGCGGCGACACTGTCCGCTCCACCGCCCCGCTGTCCGTCGACGACCTCGCCGACCAGCTCGTCGCCGCCGCCGACGCAGAGGGGCTCGACCGCTTCGCCGTGTCCGGCTTCTCCCTCGGCGGCCCGGTCGCCATCCGCGCCGCCGCCCGCCACCCCGAGCGCGTCACCGCACTCGTCCTGACCGCCTCTTTCCCGCACCGCGACAACCGGCTCGCTCTCGCCTCCTCGGTCTGGAGCAAGATCGCCGCGTCCGGCGACCGCGAGCTGCTCGCCGAATTCCAGCTCATGATGGCCCTCGGTACCCAGGCGCTGGAGTCGATGCCGTCCGAGCAGCTGCGGCAGACCCTCGGCTACGTCGCCGCCGGCGCGGCCGACGGCAGTTCCGAGCAGACCGACCTCGTCGGCCAGGTCGACGTCCGGGACGACCTCGCCGGCATCAAGGTCCCCACCCTGGTCGTTTCGACCACCGACGACCGGCTCACCTCCACCGCCCTGCACCGCCAGCTCGCCGAAACCATTCCCGGCGCCGAGCTCGCGGAAATCGCCACCGGCCATCTGCCGATGCTGGAGCGGGCCGACGAATGGCTGCAGCTCATCACCGACTTCCTCAGCAAGCACCACGCCTGAAGGCGCACCACGGGCGGGGCCACGCAGCGAACGGCGGCGTGGCCCCGCACCCGGACCCGGACCCGGATCGCTTGAATCTCTGTGGGTTCGTAGACCCACTTCCCCCTCGAGTTCATGGAGGACTCATGCTCAAGTTCGGCCACCTCGACGAGTCCACCGACGTCCACGACCAGCAGAAGGAGAAGGTCGGCCCGGTCACCGTCATCAACACGATTGTCGCCCCGGAAGGCAAGGAGGACGAGGTGGTGGCAGCCTGGACGGCCGACGCGGAGTACCTGAAGAAGTCGGGGAACCTTCTCTCGGTGCAGCTGTACCGGGGCATCGGCGGCAGCCGGCTGTTCACCAACGTCGCGGTCTGGAAATCCACCGAAGACCTCCGTGCGGCGCTCGGCACGCCGGAGTTCGCCTCCTTTGTGGAGGGCTACCCTGCCGGCACCGTCGCCTATCCGCACCTGTACCAGAAGGTCGCTGTCGAGGGCGTCTGCGAAGGGGAATGACGACCGCTCCCCGATCCCGGGCTGCCGTTCGCCACGCACACGACGTGTGGCGACGTGCAGTCCCTGGGCCGCGGACGACTCGCGCCGATGACGCCGAGCTGCTCCCGGGTTCGCGGCCCCATCGGCCGCCCGAGCCCGGCCGCCCCCGAGCCCGGCCGGACGTGGTCACCCGGGACAAGGCCTGCTCCAGCCCCGGATCGGCAGCGGGGCTCTCCCGCCTTCGTCCCTTCGCTCCTTCGGCAATCGATCCGGTGTCAGGGCAGGAGGAGGACCTTGCCGGTCTGTCGTTGGCTTTCCAGGTATGCGTGGGCCTCGGCCGCCTCTGCCAGGGGGAAGGCCCGGTCGATGATCGGGTTGATCTTTCCGGCCGCCAGAAGTTCCAGGCACAACTGCTGGTCCCGCAGCGTCGCGCCGCGCACACTGGCGATCCTCACCTGCCCGCCGATGAGCGCGAGTGCGTCCAGTTCGAGCCGGGAGCCCTGGCCGGCCGGTGTGCCCAGGACGATGACCGCGCCGCCGAGCCGTATGCAGGAAAGGGAGAGCTGGAAGAAGTCGTTGCCGCCGACGCAGTCCCAGACGGCGTCGGCGCCCAGACCGCGCGTCAACTCCCTGACCTGTGCGGGCAGTCGGGGGTCGGTGGAGTGCAGGATGTGGTCGTAGCCGAGCTTCCTGAGCGCTACGTCGCGGTCCGGCTTGGTGGTGGTGCCGATGACGGTGGCTCCGCTCAGCTTCGCCAGTTGGGCGCAGGCGATCGCCATTCCGCCGCTGGCGCCGGTGATGACCACCGTGTCGCCGGGACCGACCGGTGCCTGCCGCGCGCAGTTGAGCGGGGTGGTGTAGGTCCACATGGTGGCTGCGGCTGTCTCGAAGCCGACGCCGTCGGGGATGGGCAGGATCGCGTCCTGGCGACGCACGACGTACTCGGCGTATCCGCCGAAGACCTGGTGTCCGGGGTAGGCGGTGTCGACGCACAGGTTCTCGAGCCCGCGTACGCACAGGGCGCAGTTGCGGCACGGTGGATGCGGAAGCTGCACCACCCTGTCTCCGGGACGCCACCCGGTGACGTTCTCGCCGGTGGCGACGATCTCCCCGGCCGCGTCCCGGCCCAGCTGGAACGGCAGCGGCCACGCCGGCCGTCCCGGGAGAGGCTGCGGCAGGTTGCCCGCGCGGTACCGGAGGTCCCAGCTGTTGACGGCCGTGGCGTGCACGCGCATCAAGATGTCGTCGGGGCCGACCTCGGGAATCGGCGCCTCTACGTACTTGAGCACCTCGGGCCCGCCATGTTCGAACAGGCGGACCGCCATCATGTTCTGTTCCACTCTCATGTTCCTTCAGATCGTTACGCGGTTCATCGGGGGATCCATGGAGCCGCCGGCGCCTCGCCCGCTCCGCTGAGATCACGCGGCGCGTACTCGCTGAGCGTCTGCCGAACCTGATCCACGTGGCGGGACGAGGAGTGCCTGCATGACCGCCAGGCAACAGCCGCCTCATGAGGCACGTACCACTCGGTGCATGAAGCTTCCGTGAAGCCGGGTTCGCCACGTCGGCGCCCGTTCCTGCAGCGGCGCAGTGGCGCAGCCGCGTCCGAAGCCGCAGTTCTCAGCCCCCTGGGGCGGGTTCCTGCGGTAGGCGCAAGGTGAACGTCGCTCCCTTGCCCAGCCCGGCGGATTCCGCGGTGATGTCTCCGCCGTGGGCTTGGGCGATGCCCCGGGCGATGGTCAGGCCGATGCCGCTGCCGCCGGCGGCAGCGGCGGACCGGCCGGGATGCTCAAGGCGTTCGAAGCGGTGGAAGATGCGCTCGTGGTCGTGCTCGGCGATGCCGATGCCGTCGTCCATGACGCGGACGACCACGTGGTGCACGGGAGACGGTTCGGTGTGCACGGACACCGTCACATGCCCGTGCCGATCGCATGCGGCCAGTGCGTTGCCGAGCAGGTTCACCAGGACCTGGGTGATCCGGTCCCGGTCGCAGAAGGCATCGACGGGTGTGCCTGCGTCCACGACGAGGGTCACCAGCTGGTCGTCGTACTGGGGGCGCAGTCGCTCGGCCGTGGCCCGTGCCAGTGTGGCCAGGTCGGCGGGCTCCTGGTGAAGGCTGAAGGCACCCTCCTCCGACCGGGACAGGCTGGAGAGGTCGCCCGTCAGGCGCTGCAGTCGGTCCAGGTCGTCGGCGAGGGAGGCGAACATCGCCTCATCGGGGACGAAGATGCCGTCGGCCATGCCCTCGATCTGGCCGCGCAGGATGGTGATGGGGGTTCGCATCTCGTGGGCGACCTCGGAGATCAGCCGGGCGCGGCGGCGTTCGGTGTCGGCGAGGGCTGCCGCCAGTGTGTTGACGTCTTCGACCAACGCCGCCAGGCCCGGCTCACTGGGGAGTTCGAGGATGTCGTCGTAGTGTCCCTCGGCGAGCCGGGCCGTGGCGGCGCGCACCCTGTCGAGCGGACGCAGCAGAAACCGGGACAGGGCGACGGACGCCGGGAATGCCGCGGCCACTCCGAACAGAAGGCCGACCTGCAGGACCACGTCGCCTTCGATGTCGGCAAAACCGAGCCACACCTCGATCAGCGCGCTGATCGCCGCCATGGCCAGCAGTGCCAGGAGCAGCACCATGACGTGTGAGAGCACCAGCCGGTTGCGCAGCGACAGCCGCTCCTGGATTCGGCGCAGCCGCGCACGACTCCTGCGGTAGGCCGGGAACCCGGAGGGCGACATGGCTGGGTGTCCTTCCTGGCCGCTAGGCGGGACGCCCGACGAACCGGTAGCCGATGGTGCGGACGGTGCCCACGAACCGCGGTGCGCTCGCGTCGTCGCTCAGTGCGCGCCGCAGGGTACGGATGTGCACGTCAACAACGCGCTCGTCGCCGAAGAAGTCCTCGCCCCATACCTGGGTCAGCAGTCCGCGCCGGGTGAAGACCCGCCCGGGGACCCGGGCCATGACGAACAGCAGATCGAAGTCGAGGGCGGACAGCTCCACCGTCCGGTCGGCGTCGAGGAGGACGGTCCGTGTCCCGGGATCGACAGTCAGTCCGTCGAAGCGCAGCACGTCGTCCTTGGGGGCCGTCTCGGGGCGGCTGTCGGTGCGGCGCAGGATGGCACGCACCCGTAGTGCCAGTTCGCGGGGGCTGAACGGCTTGGTGACGTAGTCGTCGCTGCCGGTGGTGAAGCCGATCAGCCGGTCGACCTCCTCGTCCCGGGCGGTGAGCATGATCACCGGGATCTGACTCGCTTCCCGGATGCGGCGCAGGACCTGGAATCCGTCGAGCCCCGGGAGCATCACGTCGAGCACCACGAGGTCCGGCCGGTCGCGGGTGACGGCCTGCAGGGCGGACGGTCCGTCCGCGGCCTCGATGACGTGGATCCCGTCCGCCTCCAGGTAGCCGCGCACGGTCATGCGGATCTTGGGTTCGTCATCGACGACCAGAACGCGCTGCGTACTCATCGTGCTCGCTTTCCATCGCCGAGGTGGGGAGGGGAAGGGGAGGGCCGTCGTGGCCGCGGGGTGACCGGCGGCGTGGAGGCAGAGGGCCTCGAATGTGATCAGCGTACGGTGGATGTCGTGGCCGGCGACGATCTCCCGGCCTGCCACGCCCATCCGGTGCCCGGGCCACCGGGGCGTGGAGCAGCTCCATGAGGCCCTCCTCCACGCGGACCGGCCGCGGGAAGCGCGGCCGGTGAAGCTCCCGCCGCGTAGCGGTGCACCGGCCCGCCCGGTGACGGGACACCGTCCACCGGATCGGTGGGAAAGACGGCACTGAGTACGAGCCCGGCACAGCCGACGCTCAAGGCAGCCGGTGCGGCGGCGCCGACCGGCAGTCGGCTGCGGAGCAGACCCGCGAGCAACGCCACCCAGCCGACCCCGCCGCCGCAGGGCATCGTGATCAACGGTGGCCGACGACGGCGGCGGTATGAGAAAGACCTGCATGCGCGCCAGGCAACAGGTGCCTTGTGAGGCGCCTGCCACTCGGCATATGAAGCTTCCGTAAAGCAGGTCGGAAGCCGTTGGCCCGTCGGAAATCCCTCGCAGGACCGCTCCGGATGTCGGTTTTCCCGGTTCAGGGAGCTGTGGCTGGCTCGGGAGGCGGGAGTGGCCGAAAGGTATCGGCGTGTAAGCCGAGTGCGGCCTCGCCGCGCTACAGAGGAGAGTTCCTTGAACGTCGCACCAACGGTGAACAAGCCGCGAGAACGGCAGGTGGCCACGCTGGTCATGGCCTGTCTCGGGATGTTCGTCGCCTATCTGCCAGTGACCACCGTCTCGGTGAGCCTGCCCGCCATTCAGAGCGCGTTGCACGTGTCGACCTCCCAACTGACCTGGGTCTCGTCCGCGTTCCAGCTCCCCATGGCTGCTTTCATCCTGACCGCCGGGGTCTTCGGCGACGTACACGGCCGCAAGAAGGTGTACCTGGCAGGCCTCGTGCTGGCCGGCGCGGGAGCCGTCATCGCGCTGTCGGCACAGTCGATCGAGGTTCTGTGGGTCGGTCAGGCGTGCGCCGGGTTGGGCGCGGCCGCGTTGCTGCCGTCGACGTTGGCCCTGATCAGCCATGCCGTGCCCGACCCCCGCAAGCGCGGCAAGTTCGTCGGCCTCTGGGCGGCGTCCCTGATGGCCGCCCTGGCCGTCGGCCCGCTGATCGCCGGTGTGATCCTCGACCACACCACCTGGCGGTGGATCTTCCTTCCGGTCATACCGGTTGTGGTCATCACCCTGGCGGTCGCGGCACCACTGGTGACCGACTCCCGCGCTCCCGGTGAGCGCCGGCTGGACTGGCCCGGTCAGATCACCGCAGCGGTGACGATCAGCGCGCTGGTCTACGGCGTCATCGAGGGCGGTGCCGCCTCGTTCACCGAGGGCCGGGTGATCGCGGCCCTCGTGCTGGCTGCGGTCGGCGCCGTCGCCTTCGTCCTGTTCGAGTGGCGCAGCACGAGCCCGATGCTGGACCTGTCGCTCTTCCGCAGCGCGGCCTTCAGCGCGACGGCCCTCATCGCCATGATCACGTTTCTGGGGCTGATCGGTTTCTTCTTCGTCCTCAGCCTCTACTTCGGCATGGTGCAGCACCTCGACACCCTGCACGCGGGTTACCGGCTGCTGGTCGTCAGTGTGGTGTCCCTGGTCGTGGGCGCGCTGGCAGGGCGCCTCATGCACCGGATCCAGCCTCGGGTCATGATCACCACCGGCCTGCTGGTCACCGTGGGATCGCTGCTGTCCTTGACCGCGATCGACGCCGGGACCGGCTTCGGTCCGCTGGCCTGGCGGCTGGCCCTGCTCGGCCTCGGTCTCGGACTGGTGATCACCCCGATGACCGCCACGGCGGTCGCGGCGGTGCCACACCACCTGGCCGGTATGGCGGCGGCTGGCAACAACGCCTTCCGGCAGGTCGGCGCCGTGCTCGGCCCGGCCGTGCTGGGCACCCTGCTGACGACGAAGAGCGCCGACACCCTGCCCGGCCACCTGCGTGACGTCGGCCTCACCGGACCCGTGGCCGACCGGATCACCGACGCCGTGGACGCCGGCGGCCTGGGAGCGGCGGCCCGGATCAACCTCGGCCAGGACACCGGTCGGGCCATGGGCGCGTTGGGCGAGGCCTTCCTCGACGGCCTCTACCTGTGTCTGATCGTGGCCGCATGCCTGGCCCTGTTCGCCGCACTCGTCGGCGCGGTACTGCTGCGGACTCCGCGGCGCACGATGACGACTGTTGCCGGTTCCGCGGTCCAGGTGGCATCCGAGGATGCCGAGCCCTCCGTCGCGTTCGAGGTCGAGCCGGAGCCGGTGCTGGTCGGTGCCCCTGCCCGGGGGCGGTCGGAGGAGCCCGGGCAGCGGCCGGGCGCGGTCGGCTCCGCAACCGGTGGCGACACGTTCGTCCCTGACGGTGGACTGGGTCCCGCCCTGTACGGCCGGACCCTTGAGACGGGTGGGGAGGCCGTCGAGGGAGCCACACTGACGCTGATCTCACTGGGCGGGCGCCAACTGGGCCGGGCCGTGGCGCATTCCGGAGGGCGTTACCGTCTGGACGCACCGAGCGCGGGATCGTACGTTCTGATCGCGGCGGCGGAGGGCCACCAGCCGCAGGCGTCCACCGTGGTGGTGGGCGAGGAGCCGCTGTCCCACGACCTCCTGCTGTCCGCGAACAGCGGGTTGGCCGGCACGGTGGTCACCGCCGGAGACGGGGCGCCCGTGCAGGGCGCGACGGTGGCGGTGACGGACGTGCGGGGAGAGGCACTGGCCGCCGAAACGACCGACGCATCAGGCGCGTTCGCGTTCGGAGAGCTGCCGCAAGGTGATGTCACGGTGATCGTGAACGCGGCGGGATTCCGGCCCGCCGCTCTCCCGGTGCGGGTGTTCGGCCCTCGACTCGCCCGTCTGGACGTGGCGTTGTGGCCGGGGGCGGTACTTCGGGGCACCGTTCGGGCGGGCACGGATCGCCGACCACTGACCGACGCGCGGGTCACGCTCGTGGACAGGGCGGGCAACGTGATCGGCACCGCGACCACCGGACCGGACGGTGGCTACGCCTTCACCGACCTGGACGCGGGCGACTACTCGGTGATCGCCGGCGGCTATCCGCCGGTTGCCGCGCCGGTGGCAGTGGACGGACCGGGACGTGAGCTCGACCTGGAACTGGCTCATCCGGAGAGCTGAGCCGGCCACCATGACAAGCCGACCTCGACGCGATCGTGTGCCGGGGTCAGCGGGGCGGTTCGTAGGTGAGTTGCTTGACCTGGCGCAGGATGAGAGCCGACTCCACCGCTTGGATGCCGCTGAGGGCACCGATCTTCTCGCTCAGGTAGGTGTACAGCTCGTCGGGGCTGCGGAAGCGGACGGAGGCGACGATGTTGGCCTGGCCCGTGGTGGCGGCCGCGAAATGCACCTCCGGGTGTGCGGCCAGGCTGCGGCCGACGTCGGCGAGCGCGCGGGGCGCCACGGTGAGCCAGAGCATGGCGCCGACGTCCTGCCCGAGGGACCCGTGGTCGTACTGCACGTCGAAGTACAGCACGCCGGTGGAGCGCAGGTTCTCGAGCCGCCGGGTGACCGCCGACTCGGACTGGCCGGTGGCCTTCCGCAGGTCCGTGAGGGTGGCCCGGCCGTCGCGGCGGAGCATCGTGAGCAGCGCCTTGTCGGCCTCGTCCGGAGTGACGGGGGCATCGAGCGACATCGGAGCCGGCAGTCGCAGAGCAGCCTTCTGGTCGGGGGTGAGCGCGTTGGACTTGTTCAGCCCGCCGAGCGGGCCGCCGTAGAAGGAGTGCAGCAGGCAGTGGGCGGTCACCGTGACGATCTGCGGGGTGCGCTGGAGCCGGTCGAAGAGCAGCTCGTCCCGTTCCTTTCGGCTGCGTGGTTTCATGCCGCAGACGACCTCTGTGCCACCGGAGATGAGATTCACGTAGAGCGTGTCGGGGCGTTTGGCGAGTGCGTCCGCGAGCTGTTCCGCCACGTCCGGAGTGCAGTGCAGTCGTACCATCCAGCTCTGCCGGCCGAGGCGGTTCTCGTCCGTCATGCCGAGCACCCGCACGTTGACGGTGTCGTGCAGCCGCCGGTACCGCCGGGCGACGGTCTGGTCGGAGACCCCGAGGACGGCGGCGATACGGCTGAACGGGGCGCGCCCGTCGAGCTGCAGGGCTTGCATGATCTGGAGGTCGAGGGAATCGAGTGTGGGGACGCCCACCGGTTCTCCTTCGGGCAGGGGCGGAACGCGCCGCTGAAGCGCGGAACAGTACGGGCGGTGAGCGGTGCGCTCGGCGCAGCCGGGCACGGGCCCGCTTCCCCTCTGGAACGGGACCGGTCAAGGCGCCCGGACCGCGTCGGCCACCTCATCGAGGAGTGCCCTCAGCTGCGAGGTCTTCTCGGGACCGAGCTTCTCGGCGATCTGCTGTTCGATCTCCACGATTACGGCATCGGCATCACGCAGGACCTCGCGGCCGGCGTCGGTGAGGTGCAGCTCCTGCACGTGGCGGTGGCGCGGGTGCGGTCGGCGTTCGAGGTGGCCACGCTCCTCCAGGCGGGCAACCTGGGAGGCCACTGCCTGCGGGGTGACGTTCAGGCGGCGGGCCAGTTCCGCGCCGGTCAGACCGGGATCGGAATGGACGTTGATCAACAGGGTGTACTGCGCGGCCGCGAGACCCAGCGGTCGCAGCCGCTGATCCTTCCAGGCCTGAGCAGCCCACTCAGCCCGCCGCATCGCCCAGGTCACCCGGTCCAGTGCGTCGGCAGCGATCAGCCCGTCATCGTCGTGTCTCACGCCGCGAGAATACGACACCTGGGCATATGTCAAACACCTGATCACAGCCAACTGCCTGACCACTGGTCCTTCTTGAGGGCCTGCCGCGGCTCAGTCCTCGCGAACCGTCTCGGCCACCCGGTCGAGCAGCCCCCGCAGTTGGGCGCTTTCCTGCGGGCCGAGACCGCCGGTGATCTGCAGCTCGATGCCGGCGATCACTTGGTCGCCCGCGCGCAGGACCTCGCGCCCGGCGTCGGTGAGGTGCAGCTCCTGCACATGCCGGTGCCGTGGGTGCTCGCGTCTCTCCAGCTGCCCGCGGCTCTCCAGCCGCGCCACCAGTGACGCGACGGCCTGCGGGGTCACGTTGAGGCGGCGGGCCAGTTCGGCGCCGGTCAGTCCCGGGTCGGAGTGCACCGACATCAGGAGGGTGTAGTGCGAGGCCACCAGGCCCAGCGGGCGCAGCCGCTGCTCCTTGAGTGCCAGTACCGCCAGTTCCGCGCGGCGCAACGCCCAGGTCACCCGGTCAAGAGCGTTGGGCCCGATGGGCTCCTCATTGTTTCGTGTCACGGGAGAAGGATACGACACTTCATAATCATCAAGTGTTTGACACTGCTCCAGTATCTGAATAACACTTACCCCATGACTCGTACCCTCGCTCTGATCACTGGCGCCTCCTCCGGCATCGGCGCCGCCTACGCCCGACTCCTGGCCGACGACCACGACCTCGTCCTGGTGGCGCGACGCGCCGACCGGCTCGCCGACCTCGCCGAGGATCTCCGCGCCCATGGGGCGGCCGTCGAGGTGCTGCCCGCCGACCTCATGACCCACGACGGGATCGCCGCCGTCACCGACCGCCTGGCCGCCGGGGATGTGCGCACGCTGATCAGCAACGCCGGCGCCGGGGGCTACGCCCCGCTCGCCGATGTCGAGTCGGCCGACATCGACCGCCTGCTCACCCTCAATGCCGTCGCCCCCGTCCGGCTGGTCCACGCCGCACTTCCCGGAATGCTCGCGGCGGGCGAAGGCGCGATCGTCACCGTCGCCTCGCTCCTCGCCTTCAGCGCGGGCTTCACGGACCCGCGAGCGCCTCGACGCACCCTGTACGTCGCCGCGAAGGCCGCCACCTTGGGTTTCACCCGCACCCTCGCCAATGAACTCGCCGACACCCCGCTCCGCGTCCAGGTGCTGTGCCCCGGCGTGGTGGCGACGGAGTGGAACGGTGGCGCCGGCCACAACATCCCCTGGGCGATGACGCCCGAGGACGTGGCGTCGGCCAGCCTGGCCGGGCTGCGCCTGGGGGAGACTGTCTGCGCCCCCGGTCTGGAGGGTCAGGGCTCCGCCCTGGACGCCTTGCTCGCCGCGGAGACCGCTTTCGTCTCGGGCGGCAACCAGCCGGCACTCGCGGTTCGTTACGCGGCTCCGCGCGCTTAGGGCGGCCATGGCCGACGGGCGGGTGACTGTCTTCCGCGCGCCCTGGCTTCCTGGCCGCCGTCTCGTTCGTGCCGCTGTTGACCTGACCGGCTGATTGAGTCACAAGAGCGTTGTCCACCATCAAGCACTTGACTCTGACCAATGGTTTGCTAATCTGGCGCTTGCCGAGGCCTTCGAGCCATCGCTGAAGTCATTCACGTCGGCGCGCACCCGCTGTCACACGGCGGCCCTTCACCGCGCTGAAGACCGCATCCGCAGCCTGCCAACACCCTCGGGGTGCCGCTCGGGGTGAAGCGGTCGTAAGGAAGTGGGAGAAACCCGTGACCAACAATCCTCCGAAGATCACGCGTGACGGAGTCATCGGATACGACGGGAGCGAGGTGGTCACCGTCGATCAGGCCACCGGGGCGGAGTTCGCCCGGTACCCCGCGGCGGGCAAGGAAGAGGCGGCCGCGGCTGTCGGGGCCGCCCGCTCGGTCTCCGGGCCCTGGTGGGACCTGGGATTCGAGGGCCGTGCCGAGCAACTGCGCGCGTGGCGGCGGGAGATGGCCGTCAGCGGCGAGGAGGGAGTCGCCCTCATCCACGCCGAGAACGGCAAGCCGCTCGACGAAGCCCGCGTGGAGGTGCTCGGGATTCTGGAGCACGTGCAGTACGCCGTCGAGAACGCCGAGCGCGTGCTGGGACGCCGGGAGGTCCCCGGCAGCCGCACCGTGCCCAACCAGCATGCGTGGGTCGAATACCAGCCCTATGGCGTCGTCGGTGTCATCGGCCCGTGGAACTTCCCCCTGCTCACGCCGGGGGCCATCCTGGTCGAGGCGATCGCGGCCGGAAACGCCGCCATCCTCAAGCCCAGCCAGATCACGCCCGGCATCGGGGAGTGGCTCGTCCGGACCTGGCGGCGCGCGGTCCCCGACTTCCCGGACGTCCTCCAGTGCCTCAACGGGTTCGGAGCCACGGGCCAGGCCCTCATCGAGTCCGGCCTGAACAAGCTCGCGTTCACCGGCAGCGTCAACACGGGCAAGACGGTGGCCGCCCAGTGCGCGCAGACCCTGACCCCCGTTCTGCTGGAACTCGGCGGAAAGGACGGCGTCATCGTGGCCGAGGACGCCGACCTGGACGAAGCCGCCGAGCACATCGTCTGGGGTGCCATACAGAACACCGGACACGGCTGCATCAGCCTCGAAGTGGCCTACGTCGTCGAGTCGGTGCACGACGCGTTCGTCGAGAAGATCAGCGACCTCGCCAGGCAGGTACGCGTCGGCAGCGACGAGGACGCGGAGATCGGGCCTGTTCCCCTGCCCACCCAGATCCCGATCATCCGGGAGCACATCCGGGACGCTCTCGATCGCGGCGCGACAGCCACCGTCGGCGGCCTCGACGCGGTGGGAGAGCGCTATGTCACCCCCACCATCCTCGTCGGCGTGAGCCCCGACGCCCTGGCGGTGACGGAGGAGACGTTCGGGCCCACGCTCGCCGTCGTCAAGGTCACCGACACCGAGGAGGCCGTCGCGCACATCAACTCCGGCCGCTACGGACTGGGCAGTGCCGTCTTCAGCCGCGGCCGAGGCGAAGACATCGCCCGTCGACTCCGCGTCGGCATGACCAGCATCAACGACGCCCTGGTGTTCTCCATCAACCCCGCGGTGCCCTTCGGCGGTCGCGGCGACAGCGGTTACGGGCGCAAGCAGGGCGAGGAAGGACTCCGGGAATTCGCCTACCCGCACTCCTTCACCGCCAAGACCGGCCCCGCCCAGTTCTCGGCCACCACCTTCGGCAGGCCCGCGGGCGCGATGGCGGGAGCCCTCGCCGGCGTGCGCAACGGAATCCTGGCCGAGAGCGGCGAGCAGACCGACTGACCAGGGCCGTCTGACCCGGGCCGTCGGACCACTCCGGAGGAAACGACGCGCACCGTCGCGGAGCGCGACAGCGATCGGCACGTCCAGACAACCACCGCGCCACCGATGAGGGAGAGCGGACATGTCCAACGAGCGTCCCGTCCAAGCCGTGACTCCGCCGGCCGAGCCCCCGACCGCGGCCACCCGGCGAAGATTCATCGCCGCGACCGCCGCTGCCGGCGGAGCCGCCGTGGTCGGCGGCCTGGCCGCGGGACAACCCGCGCTCGCCGCCGACGCGGCGCCCGGCAGCCGTGCCACCACGGCGGCCGGCGGCTCGAAGGACGACCGGAACGCCAAGAAGGAGAAGAAGATGCGCATCGTGGCCGTGGAAGAGGCGTTCTCCATCCCTGGAGCCATCCGGCAGGAGGCGGCGATCCGTGAGCGCACGGACGTGCCGGAGGCGATCAAGCGGGAGTGGTACCGGCGCTTGGACGACAGGACCGAGCTGCGGTTGGCGGACATGGACGCCAACGGCGTCGACATGCGGGTCCTCTCGTATGCCACGCCGGGTCTGGAAGTGATCGAGGATCCGGCGGAGGTCGTGGCCGTCGCGCGGCGGGTCAACGACTATCTGGCCAAGGTGGTCGCCGATCATCCGAAACGGTTCGCGGGCTTCGCGGTCCTGCCGCTGCAGGACCCCAAGGCCGCGGTCGTGGAGCTGCGCCGGGCGGTGAAGGAACTCGGGCTCAAGGGCGTGCTGTTCAACGACCATGTGCAGGGGCACTATCTGGACGAGCCGCAGTTCAGGCCGGTGTGGGCCGAGCTGGAGCGCCTGGGCGTGCCGCTGTATCTGCATCCGGCTGCGATTCCGGTCGACAACTGGCGTGTGTTCAACGGGTATCCCGCGCTGGTGGGGCCGTCCTGGGGCTGGACCGCGATGGTGGGCGCCCATGCGCTCCGCCTGATCTACGGCGGTGTGTTCGACCAGTTCCCGGGGGCGTCGCTGATGTTGGGACACATGGGCGAACTGCTGCCGTTCCAGATGGCCCGGCTCGACAGCCGCTACTCCCAGGTGCCGGTTGAGCGGAGGGTGAAGCACCTGCCCTCGTACTACCTGCGGAAGAACGTGTACGTGACCACCAGTGGAGTCATGTCGCATGCCGCACTGCTGGGAGCCGTCCATGCGGTCGGTGTCGACCGGGTGCTGTTCGCCATCGACTACCCCTTCGAGTCCAGCGCCGAGGCGGTGGGGTTCCTGCGTTCCGCACCGCACGCACCGGCCGACCTCGGGCGCATCGCGCACGGCAACGCCGAGCGCATTCTGGGGCTGTGAACAACCAACAGCCGCGTAGCCCTGCGGACTTCTCGCCCGCAGGGCGATCAGAGGAGTCACCATGCCCAAAGCAGTGCGATTCGCGGAATACGGCGGCATCGACGTACTGAACGTGGTCGATGTAGAACGGCCCGAACCCGGCGAACGTCAGGTACTCGTCAAGGTGGTGGCCGCCGGGATCAACCCGGGCGAGGCCGTGATCCGGCAGGGTCTCTTCCACGAGAGGTTTCCGGCGACGTTCCCGTCGGGCCAGGGCAGCGACCTCGCCGGGATCGTCGAGGAACTCGGCGCGGGAGTCACCGGATTCGCCGTCGGTGACGAGGTGATCGGCTTCACCGACGACCGGGCCAGCCACGCCGAGTACGTGATCGTGGCGGAGGACCACCTCACCCCCCGACCGGCGGGCGTCCCATGGGAGCAGGCCGGCGCGCTCTTCGTCGCCGGCACCACGGCGTACGCGGCGGTGCACGCCGTCAAGGCCGGGCGTGGCGAGACCGTGGTTGTCTCCGCGGCCGCCGGCGGGGTGGGCTCTCTCGTCGTGCAACTCGCGCGGCACGCCGGGGCCACCGTCATCGGTCTGGCGAGCGAGCCCAACCACGCGTGGCTCACCCGGCAGGGAGCGATCCCGCTGACCTACGGAGAGGGCGTCGGCGAGCGCGTCCGCACCGCGGCGGACGGCACGGTCGACGCCTTCATCGACACCTTCGGCGCTCCCTACATCGAACTGGCGCTGGAACTCGGCGTGCCCGCTGAACGGATCAACACGATCATCGACTTCCCGGGCGCGGCGAAGCACGGGACCAAAGCCGAGGGCACCGCGGCGGCGGCAAGCGCCGACGTACTGCGGGAACTTGCCACACTGATCGCCGACGGTGATCTGGAGATCCCCATCGCCCGTGTCCACCGGCTCGACGAAGTCCGCGACGCCTTCCGGGAACTGGAGCGACGGCACACGAGGGGAAAGATCGTGCTCAAGCCCTGACGGACCCTCGTCCCCGTTGATCCGTATCCGGCGGTCGTCCGAGGACCCTGCCGGTCCGGTCAGAGTTCCTGGCCGATGTCCCGCACGGTCGCGAGCAGCGGCCGGGACAGTTCCGTGAGCCGTGTGCGGGTGCACCGGACCGACGGAGCCGCCACGGCCACGGCGGCCACAGCGGTGCCCGTGCGGTCGCGCACGCATGCGCCGACGGCGTGCACGCCGCGCTCGCTCTCCTGGAGGTTGATGGCGTATCCGTGGCGCCGCACGGACACCAGCTCGTTCATCAGGCTCTCGAAGTCCTTGGGAGACTCGTGGGGAGACTTTGCCCGGTCGCCGGGGAGCCCGTTGGGGTAGAGGGCCCGGAGCCGGTCCACCGGCAGTGCCGCGAGCAGGGCCTTGCCGCCCGAGGTCGTGTGCGCGGGCAGGAGGGTGCCGGTGCGGTAGCTGACGCGCAGCGCCTGCGGGCCCTCCACGCCGTCCAGGAAGCGGCTGCCGTTGCCGTCGAGCACCATCAGGTGGGTCGTCTCGCGGACGGCGTCCGCCAGCCGTCGCAGGTGGGGGTGGGCGATGGTGATCAGGTCCGGGGGAGGGGCCGCCTGGCTTCCCCTGATCGTCTGGAGAGCCGGTCCCGGCCGGTACACCTTGTGGCGGTCCTGCGTCGCGAAGCCCTCGAAGACGAGCATCGCGAGGACCCGGTGCGCGGTCGAGCGCGCGACACCGAGCCGGTCCGCGACGTCCATCACCCGAAGCTCGTCGAGCTCGTGCAGCAACCGGACGACGCGCAGGGCGTTGCCGGCGGCACTCACCGGATACGAGGGGCTGGGCGAACGGTCCACCGAATTCTCCATAGCGGAATCCTAGACGCAAAGGATTCCGGTGAGGGGAAACATCGGCGTAGCGTCTTGAACCAGCGCCAAGAGGTGGGCGCTTCTTCCCGGGTCGCCGCACACACGACGTGGAGGGTTCCGTGACCGACACCACCAGCGAACAGACCGAGCGCAAGCTGCTCGACGAGCTCTACACGGACTTCAAGGACGCGGGCCTGATCCCGCTGTGGACGCAGGTGGACGACCTCATGCCGATGTCGCCGCAGCCCGCCGCCATCCCGCACCTGTGGCGGTGGGCGGAGCTGCTGCCCATCGCGCAGCGCTCCGGAGAGCTGGTGCCGGTGGGGCGAGGTGGTGAGCGCCGCGCGATGGCCCTGTCCAACCCCGGCCTGCCGGGCCTTCCTTACGCCACCGCGACTCTCTGGACCGCGATCCAGTACCTGGGGCCGCGCGAGGTCGCCCCCTCGCACCGGCACAGCCAGGGCGCCTTCCGGTTCGTCGTCGAAGGCGAGGGCGTGTGGACCAACGTCGACGGGGACGCGGTGGCGATGCGGCGGGGTGACCTGCTGCTCACCCCGAGCTGGGCCTTCCACGAGCACCAGAACGTCACCGACGAGCCGATGGCCTGGCTCGACGGCCTCGACATCCCGCTCGTCTCCCAACTGGACGCCGGCTTCTTCGAGTTCGGCCCCGACGAGCTCTCCACCCGCGAAACCCCCGAGCGCTCGCGCGGCGAGCGACTGTGGGGCCACCCCGGACTGCGCCCGATCGGCCAGCCCGACCAGCCCAACTCCCCGCTGGGCGCCTACCGCTGGGAGCACACCGACGCCGCCCTGACCGCCCAGCTGGAACTGGAGGACGAAGGCGTATCCGGCGTGCTGGAGCCCGGCCACGCCGGAGTCCGCTTCTCCAACCCCACCACCGGCAAGGACGCCCTGGTCACGATGCGTACCGAGATGCGGCGCCTGCGGGCCGGTACCCAGACCACCCCGGTGCGCACGGTCGGCTCCGCCGTCTGGCAGGTGTTCGACGGCGAGGCGGTCGCCCATGTCGGCGACAAGGTCTTCGAGATCGCCAAGGGCGACCTGTTCGTCGTGCCGTCCTGGTGCGAGGTCTCGCTGTCCGCCCGTACCCAGGTCGACCTCTTCCGTTTCAGCGACGAGCCCGTCTACGAGGCCCTGGGCCTCGCCCGCACCTCCCGAGGAGAACACAAGTGAAGCTCGCCACCATCCGGGTCGACGGCACCACGCGCGCCGTCCGCGTCGACGAGGCCAAGGCCGTGGACCTGGGCGAGAGCGACCTGGTGGCCTTCCTGCGCCACGGCGACTGGGCGGCGCGTGCCGCGGACGCCGACGGCCGGACGTACGAAGGCGCCCTGGACTACGCCCCGGTGGTCGTCGCGCCGGAGAAGGTCGTGTGTGTCGGCCTCAACTACCGCACCCACATTCTGGAGATGGGCCGCGAACTCCCCTCGCATCCGACCCTGTTCAACAAATACGCGCGGGCGCTGGTCGGCGCGTACGACGAGGTGACCCTGCCCGCTGCCTCCACGCAGATGGACTGGGAGGCCGAACTCGGCGTCGTCATCGGGACCGAGGTCCGGCACGCCGACACGGAGCGGGCACGGGCCGCGATCGCCGGATACACCGTGCTCAACGACGTCACCGCCCGCGACTGGCAGTACCGCACCACCCAGTGGGACCAGGGCAAGACCTTCGAGGCTACCACCCCGATCGGGCCGTGGCTGGTGACCGCCGACGACCCCGCGGTGTCCGCCCAGGGCCTCAGCCTGACCTGTGAAGTCGACGGCGACACGGTCCAGAAGGCCGACACCGGTGACCTCGTCTTCGACCCGGCCACGCTGGTCGCGTACCTGTCCGAGATCGTCACGCTGGTGCCGGGCGACGTGATCGCCACCGGGACTCCGGGCGGGGTCGGCCATGCCCGCAAGCCCGCCCGCTATCTCCAGGACGGGTCGGTCCTCACCACCCGGATCGAGGGGGTCGGTGAGTGCCGCAACACCTGCCGTCGGGAGACGCGGTGAACGCACGTCCGGACCCGATGCCGGAGTGGGCCGCCAAGGGCACGGCCGCCTTCGAGGCAGCCGTGCACGGGCTGACCGACCCGGGGCTCGGCAGGCCCTCGTACCTGCCGGGCTGGAGCAGGGCCCACGTCGTCGCCCACGTCGCCCGTAACGCCGATGCGCTCGTCAACCTGCTGGCCTGGGCGCGTACGGGTGTCGAGACGCCCATGTACGCGAGTGGCGGCCGGCGGGCGCGCGAGATCGAGGAGGGCGCCCGGCGCCCGGCCGAAGAACTGCGTGCGGAACTGCTCACGGCCGACAGCCGTCTCGCCGCGGAACTCGCCGCGCTGCCCGACGAGTGCTGGGCGGCGACCGTCCGTACCGCGCGAGGCCGTGAGGTGCCCGCCTCTCAGGTGCCCTGGATGCGGGTGCGCGAGGTGTGGGTGCACGCCGTCGACCTGAACACCGGCACCACCTTCGACGACGTCCCGCACGAGGTGTGCGCCGCGCTCCTCGACGACGTGACCGCCGCCTTCCGGGCCCGCTCGGACTGTCCCCCCGTCGAGCTGCGGGCCGAGGGCGACGCCCGCACCTGGCTCCTGGGCGTGCCCGGCGGCGCGGTGCCGGCCGCGGTGAGCGGTGACCTGTCCAGCCTGGCCGCCTACGCGACCGGGCGCCCCGTGCCCGGCCCGCTGTATCCCGCCGGCCGGGGACCCCTGCCGAAACTGCCCGCGTGGCTGTGAGCGGGAAGGAAAGAAGACGATGAGAGTTGCCTGCATCGGTGCGGGTCCCGGAGGACTGTTCTTCGCCACGCTGCTCAAGCGGAGCAGGCCCGGCGCCGAGGTCGTGGTCTTCGAACGCAACGGCCCCGACGACACGTTCGGCTTCGGAGTGGTCTTCTCCGACGCCACACTCGACGCCATCGACGCCGCCGACCCCGTCCTCAGCGAGGCGCTGGAGAAGCACGGCAGGCACTGGGACGACATCGAGGTGCGTGTGCACGGCGCACGGGAGCGCGTCGGCGGTATGGGCATGGCGGCTGTCGTACGCAAGACGCTGCTGAGCCTGCTGCAGGAACGGGCCCGCGCCGAGGGCGTCCGGATGCGCTTCCAGCACGAGGTCCGCGACCCCGCCGAACTGGACGACTTCGACCTGGTCGTGGTGTGCGACGGCGCCAACAGCCGCTTCCGCACGCTGTTCGCCGACGACTTCGGACCGACCGCCGAGGTGGCGAGCGCGAAGTTCATCTGGTTCGGCACCACCTACATGTTCGACGGGCTCACCTTCGTCCACCAGGACGGCCCACATGGTGTCTTCGCCGCCCACGCCTATCCGATCAGCGACTCGCTGAGCACCTTCATCGTCGAGACCGACGCCGACTCCTGGGCCAGGGCCGGACTCGACGCCTTCGATCCGTCGACCCCGCCGGGCACGAGCGACGAGAAGACCAAGAGCTACCTGGAAGACCTGTTCCGCGGGCAGATCGACGGGCACCCGCTGGTCGGCAACAACTCCCGCTGGGCCAACTTCGCCACGCGCAGGGCCCGTTCGTGGCGACGGGGCAAGTGGGTGCTCCTCGGCGACGCGGCGCACACCGCGCACTTCTCCGTCGGCTCCGGCACCAAGATGGCCATGGAGGACGCGGTCGCGCTGGCCGAGGCACTGGGAGAGGCGTCGCGCGGCGTGCCGGAGGCGCTCGAAATCTACGAGGAGCGCCGCCGCCCCAAGGTCGAAAGGATCCAGAACTCGGCACGGCCCAGCCTGTCGTGGTGGGAGCACTTCGGCCGCTACGTCCGCTCGTTCGATGCTCCGGCACAGTTCGCCTTCCACTTCCTCACCCGCAGCATCCCGCGCGGCAAACTCGCCGTGCGCGACGCGGCGTACGTGGACCACGTCGACGGATGGTGGCGGCAGCGCCACGAGGCAGCGCCCCTGGAGACACCCTTCAGCAGCGGACCGTTCCGGCTTCCGTCGCGCCGGGTGACAGTCGCCGACGGCCTGCTGACCGGGACCGACGGCACCGGCATCCCGATGACCCCCTTCAGCGGTCGGTCGTCCGGCGCGGGCGTGTGGATCGACGCCCCGGACACCGAGGAGGGTCTGCCGCTCGCCCTCGACCAGGTGCGCGAGGCGGCGGAGGAGGGCGTCCCGCTGATCGGCGTACGCGGTGGTACGACGCTGACCCGGGTTCTCGTAGCGGAGGAGGCACGGCTCGCGCACGGCCTGCCCGCCGCGGTCATCGGGGCGTACGACGACGACACCGCGACCACGCTCCTCCTGTCCGGCCGTGCCGACCTCGTCGGAGGCATCAAGTGACCGCCCTGGACCCGCTGTTCGCACCACGAGCCATCGCCGTGCTCGGCGCCTCCGCCACGCCCGGGAAGCTCGGCACGGCGATGACCGACTCGCTCGCCTCCTTCCCCGGCCCGGTGATGAGGGTCAACACCGGTCGCCCGGACCCCGTTCAGGGCTTCTTCCGCACCACCGGCGAGGCCACCGAAGCCCACGGCATCACTCCGGACCTGGTCGTCTCCTGCATTCCGGCCGCCGTGACCGCCGACGCCCTGCGCGAGGCGGCAGCCGTCGGCGCCCGCGCCGCACTCGTGTGCGCCGGCGGGTTCGCCGAAGCCGGCGGCGACGGTGCGCTGTACCAACAGGCGTTGGCCGTGGTGGTGCGGGACACCGGCATCCGTGTCCTCGGGCCGAACACGTCAGGCTTCCTCGCCCCCCACCGACGGCTCACGGCCAGCTTCGTGCCGGGCGTGGCCGACCTGGAGCCCCGCGCTGCTGGTCGAGCGGATGGCCCCCGTGGGCCCCGAACTCATCGTCGGCGTACGCCGCGACCCGGTCTTCGGCCCCGTGCTGGCCCTGGGCGCCGGGGGAACGGCCGCCGAAATCCTCGGCGACGTCTCCCTGCGTCTCGCGCCGCTGTCCGCGGACGAGGCCTACGCCATGCTCGACGAGCTCACCACCCGCGAGATGTTCCTCGGCGCACGCGGCGCCACCCCGGTCGACCGCGCGCGACTGACCCATGTGCTGCTGGCCCTTGCCTCCCTCGCCGCCGAGAACACCGTCGCCGAGTGCGAGATCAACCCCCTGCGCGTGCTGCCCGACGGTGACGTCGTCGCGCTCGACGCCGTACTGCTGCTGCGTGACTCCCGGGAACAAGGAGGATCCGATGATGCGTGAGGGATTCGTCCCCTGGCCCGATGAGGCGGCAGACCGTTACCGCGAGGCCGGGTACTGGCGTGGTCGGCCGCTCGGGTCGTACCTGCACGACTGGGCAGGGACTTACGGCGACTCGGTGGCCGTCGTGGACGGCGGCACACGCCTGACCTACCGTCAACTCGTGGACCGGGCCGACGGATTGGCGGGCCGACTGCTGGACTCCGGCCTCGACCCCGGTGACGCGATGCTCGTCCAGCTGCCCAACGGCTGGGAGTTCGTCACACTCACCCTGGCCTGTCTGCGAGCCGGGATCGCGCCCGTGATGGCACTGCCCGCGCACCGCGGTCACGAACTGCGCTACCTGGCCGGGCATGCCGAGGTCACGGCGATCGCCGTACCGGACCGACTCGGCGACTTCGACCACCAGGCCCTGGGGCGGGAGGTCGCCGAAGCCACGCCGAGCGTTCGGTTGCTGCTCGTCGCGGGTGACACGGGTGGCATGGGTGGCACGGTCGGCACCGGCGCCGCGGATCTGCGCGTGCTCGCCGAACCGGCCCACGACCCGGCCGCCGCACGGGCCCGGCTCGACCGGATCGCCCCGGAGAGCGGCGACATCGCCGTGTTCCTGCTCTCCGGCGGCACGACCGGGCTGCCGAAGCTCATCACCCGCACCCACGACGACTACGAGTACAACGCGAGGCGCAGCGCCGAGATCTGCGGCCTCGACTCCGACACCGTCTACCTCGTGTCGCTGCCCGCCGGACACAACTTCCCGCTGGCCTGCCCCGGGATCCTGGGCACCCTCATGAACGGGGGCCGGGTGGTCCTGGCCCGCACCCCGGGCCCCGACACGGTGCTGCCGCTGATGGCCGCCGAGGGCGTGACGGCCACCGCCGCCGTGCCGGCCGTCGCCCAGCGCTGGATCGACGCCGTGGCCTCCGGCCGCCATGCCGCCCCGCCCGCGCTACGACTGCTGCAGGTCGGTGGCGCCCGGCTGGCCCCGGAGGTCGCCCGCCGCGCCGAACCGGTGCTCGGCGGCACGCTCCAACAGGTGTTCGGCATGGCGGAGGGGCTGCTGAACTACACGCGCATGGACGACCCCGACGACATCAGGATCGAGACGCAGGGCCGCCCCATGTGCCCCGACGACGAGATCCTCGTCGTCGACGCCTCCGACAACCCCGTACCCCCCGGCAGCATGGGCGCCCTCCTCACCCGCGGCCCGTACACCCCGCGCGGCTACTACCGGGCCGACGAGCACAACGCCCGCGCGTTCACCCCCGACGGCTGGTACCGCACCGGCGACGTCGTCCGGTCGCATTCCTCCGGCAACCTCGTGGTCGAGGGACGGGACAAGGACCTCATCAACCGGGGCGGCGAGAAGATCTCCGCCGAAGAGGTCGAGAACCTCATCTACCGCCTGCCCGGTGTAGCCCGCGTCGCCGCTGTCGCGAAGCACGATCCGGACCTGGGGGAGCGGGTGTGCGCGGTCGTGGTCGTCGAACCGGGCGCCGACCTGACCCTCGCATCGGTCCGCGCCGCCCTCACCGCCATGCAGGTGGCCCGCTACAAACTGCCCGAGGACCTGCTCGTCGTGGACGAGCTGCCACTGACGAAAGTCGGCAAGATCGACAAGAAGCGTCTGCGGGACATCGTCCGAAACGAGGCGGACCAGGTCGAGGCGGTCTGACGGCGCCCGGCGGCGCAGCTGACCGCCTTCGGCTCGGGGTCTCGATGTGACGGTCGGTCACCAAGTCTGCCCCTGGGGACAGTTGAGTCTGCCTCGCTGTCCGGTGACGGGTGTCAGGCGCGGGCGTTAGCGTCCGCTCGTGAGTACGAGGAATTACCTGGAACGGCCGGTGGCGTGAAGGACGACGGCGCCGTGCGGGCACCGGCGCAGGAGGCAGCTGCCTCCGCGGAAGCGGCCGACCCGGCCCGTGAGAGTACTGTCTCGCCCCAACAGAAGCCGGCCGGGCAACGCCCCCGTCGGCGCGGCCCGGGACCTTTCACCCTGCTGGTGCTGCCGAGCCTGGTGACCGTCTGCGCGGTCGCCGGTTTCCTCGTCCTGACGGGCGGCCTCCCCGCGGACTGGGCCCCGGGCGCGGATGCGGAGCAGAGCGCCGCGGGCCGCGTCGACGACACGCACCGCCCATGGCTGCGCGAGGCCGCCGCCTGCACGGTTGTCACACCGTCACTGCTCGCCGCCCAGATCGACCAGGCCACCGGATGGCGGGCCGACACCGGTCGGCTCACGGACGAGCAGGGCATCGCCGGATTCACGGCCGCGCAGTGGCGGACCTGGGGCAAGGACGACGACGGCAACGGGGCGTCCTCGCCGCGCGATCCGGCCGACGCCATCATGGCGCTCGGCCGACAGGACTGCTCCCTTGCCCGCAAGGTCACGGACCTCAGAACCGAGGGCACCATCAACGGTGAACTGGTGGACCTCACCCTCGCCGCGTACGCGGTGGGACTCCGGGAGGTCACCGAAGCGGGACGCGTGCCCGCCGGGGCCCGGACCTACCTCTCCGAGGTGAAGGAACTCCTGCCGCGCTACAAGACGTTCGACCAGAAAGCTCAGAGCGGCGGGCCGGCGGACGCGATCCTCGCCGCACCCGTGACCACCCTCGTCGTCACCTCCCCCTACGGAGCCCGTCAGCACCCGCTCACCGGAGTGACCAAACTCCACACCGGTGTGGACTTCGGCGCGCCCCAGGGAGCCCAGGTCTCCGCCGCCCGCCAGGGTCAGGTGGTCTTCGCGGCGATGACCGAGGCGTACGGCAACCGCATCGTCATCGACCACGGGACGATCGACGGCAAGCGTCTGGAGTCGACGTACAGCCACCTGTCCTCGATCGACATCGCCGTCGGACAGACCGTGCCCAGCGGCGCACCCATCGGCCGGGTCGGCTCCACCGGTCTGTCCACCGGCCCTCATCTGCACTTCGAGGTGGTCTACGACGGCTACTACGCCGACCCCCAACCGTGGCTGGCCGTGCACAGTTGACGTCGTGTCAGATCTCCCAAGTAGCGGGGTTCTGCACGGCTCCTGAGTGATCGTCATGTCCGTCGGTGCAACGCCCCGCGCAGTTCGGGACTTTGAACTCGGGGATGACAAAGTATGGACACCTCAGTCGAAAGTCTCCTACCTTGGCGGCGCAACCGCAGCGCCCTACCGCAGAAGACCGGAGCGATATCCGGCACGGTCCGGTCCCCGCCTCATGGAGGACCAATGTCCAAACGCCTGTTTCTGCGTGCCCGAAGACACCTTGTTCCGCTGCTGGCCGGAGGCATCCTGGCCGGCGGTGTCTTGGCCGCCCCGGCGGCTTCCGCCGCTCCCTCGGAGATTCCGCCGCAGGAGCCCGGAGTCACGTTGCGCGTGTTCGACGTACAGACGCCACTGAGCAAGCTGTGCACCCTCAAGCCCGGCCAGACCCCCAACCACGACAAGCTGATGAACACGGTCGACTGGTCCACGGCAGCCGACTTCGGCGGATTCGAGGACAACTTCGTCACGGAGGCGTCCGGTTACCTGGACGTGCCGCGCGACGGTTCGTACGCGTTCCGCCTCACCAGCGACGACGGCTCACGGCTTTCCATCGACGACGCCACGGTCATCGATCACGACGGACTCCACGGCGCCGAGCCGAAGGACGGCACGGTCCACCTGACCGCGGGGCTGCATCCGCTGCGCGTCGAGCACTTCGAGCGGGCGGGCGGACAGCAACTGCAACTCGCCTGGAAGCCGCCGGGGGAGAGCGACTTCGCCGTCGTACCCCGCGAGGCGCTGAGCACCGACGCCGGTGTCGTCCGGGTGACGGCACCGGGACGCAAGGAGTGCGAGGCGAGCGGCGACGCCCCCGGTGACGGTCTGCCGCTGACCTCGGTGCGCCCCGACCTGACGCTCACCGACCTGCGCCCCGAAGGCTTCGAACCACAGGTCAGCGGCATGGACTGGCTGCCCGACGGCCGCCTCGCGATCAGCACGTGGGGCGGCACCGACAACGTTGCCGGAGAGGTCTACCTGCTGGACAACGTCACCGGCGAGACCAGCCGTGACAAGGTCACAGTCAAGAAGGTGGCGAGCGGGCTGCGCGAGCCCATGGGCATCAAGTACGTGGACGGATCGCTGTACGTCTCGCAGAAACACGAGCTGACCCGGCTGGTCGACAGGGACCGCGACGGTGTGACCGACGAATACCGGACGGTCGCCACCTGGCCGTACGGAGGCAACTTCCACGAGTTCGCCTTCGGCCTGCTGTACCGCGACGGCCACTTCTACGTGAACCTCTCCGTCGCCATCAACCAAGGCGGAGCGACCACGACTCCGCAACCCGCGCCCGGTCGCGGAACCACGTACAGGATCAGCAAGAAGACGGGCAAGATCAGTCCGGTCGCGGGCGGCCTGCGGACCCCCAACGGGATCGGCTGGGGCCCGGAAGGCGACATCTTCACCACCGACAACCAGGGCGGCTGGCTTCCCTCGTCGAAGCTCGTCCAGATCAAGCAGGACCGCTTCTTCAACCACTACACCGAGCCCTCAGGACCCTTCGACGACTCACCCGTCACCGAGCCGGTCCTGTGGCTGCCCCAGAACGAGATCGCCAACTCACCCTCCACACCCCTGTACCTGACGAAGGGCAGGTTCGCGGGCCAGATGCTGATCGGCGACGTCACCTACGGCGGCCTGCAGCGCGCCGACCTGGAAAAGGTGAAGGGCCAGTACCAGGGCGCCGTCTTCCGCTACACCCAGGGCCTGGAAGCCGGGGTCAACCGCATCACCATGGGCCCCGACGGCGCGATCTACGCCGGCGGCCTCGGCGCCGAGGGCAATTGGGGACAGGAGGGCAAGCTCAAGTTCGGCCTGCAGAAACTGACGCCCAACGGTGGCAACACCTTCGACATCCAGACCATGCGCGCGGTGCCGGGCGGCTTCGACCTGAAGTACACCCAGCCGGTGTCCCCGGAGACCGCCGCACAGCTCGCCGAACGCTACCGGGCCGAGCAGTGGCGCTACACGCCGACCACCGCCTACGGCGGCCCGAAGATCGCCGAGGAACAGCTCCCCGTGCGCTCGGCGACACTCTCCGAGGACGGCCTTACCGTCCAGCTGCGACTGGACGGTCTGAAGCCGGGCCGCGTGGTGCACCTGCGTTCCCCGCGCCCCTTCACCTCGGCCTCCGGTGAGTCGTTGTGGAACACCGAGGCCTGGTACACGCTCAATGTGATGCCCGGCAAGCAGCCGCCACCCGCCACCCTGTACGAGGCGGAGGAGGCACGCCTGACGGGCACGGCCGGCATCAACACCGACCATGCCGGCTATTCCGGCAGCGGCTTCGTCGACCGCTACGCCACCGAGGGCAAGGTCGCCACGACGTTCGACGTGACGGTCCCGAAGTCAGGCACGTACGACGTGAACCTGCGCTATTCCAACGGGCCGAACCCCTTCGAGGGCACCAAGTCCCTCTCCCTGTACGCCAATGGGAAGAAGGTGCGACAGACGAAGCTCGCCTCCACCGGCGGCTGGGACACCTGGTCCACACAGACCGAGAGCCTGGCCTTGCGCACCGGACACAACACAATCTCCTACCGGTACGAGCCCGGCGACACCGGCCATGTCAACCTCGACCTGATCACCGTGCACCCGGACGGCGCCCGGGTCGACCTCTTCGACGGCACAGCCGCCTCGCAGGCCCAGTGGCAGCACACGGACGGACGGCGCCTGGCGTGGCCGCTCACCGACGAGAAGTCGATGGAGGTGTGCTGCGGTGACATCCGCACCAAGGACGCGTACCAGGACTTCGCACTGCACGTGGAGTTCCGCGTCCCGCTGCTGCCACCGGACGTGACCGGCCAGGACCGCGGCAACAGCGGCATCTTCCTCCAGGACCGCTACGAGCTCCAGATTCTCGATTCCTACGGTGACACCACACCCGCCACCAACGAGGCCGGGGCGTTCTACCAGAAGAAGGCGCCCGACGTGAACGCGGCGACGGCTCCGGAGACCTGGCAGACGTACGACATCGTCTTCCGCGCGGCCCGCTACGACGACAGCGGCCGCAAGACCGCCGACGCCCGCGTGACGGTGGTGTGGAACGGCGTGCAGGTCCACGACGACATCACCCTCGACGGACCCACGGCCTCGGGCAGAGCCGAGACATCGGCCGCGGGAGCCATCCGGTTGCAGGACCACGGAAACAAGGTCCGGTTCCGCAACATCCGGGTGGAACCCCTGACGTGACGTGACGTGAAGCCGGGCCGAGGGCCACGCGGTCCCTCGGCTCGGTTTTTCCAGGAGCGGAGTCCGGTAGGACGCAGGAGCTACGTCACCCGCGGCACGCGCCCGGCTCGCCCAACTGGCAGAAGAACTCGCCTCCGGCTTCCGTCCCCATGTCGCTCCGGCCGTGACCCACATCACACACGTGACTCAAGGTCGTGAAGGCCGTGAACCTGACGGATCATCAGTCGTTCGCGCCCGAAAACATGGCCCTGACCAGCGCCGATGTGACCTCGTGTGATGGCGAGGCGTACTCTGCCCGTCCCACTCCACACCCCCGATCGAAACGTTTGCGTTTCGCTCGGGGAGGGCCTAATCTAAGGCGTACGAAACCGTTTCGTTTCACACGTTCGTAACCTGAACCACGACTGGAGTACGTCCCCATGGCTCAGACATCCGCGGCGCCGGACACAGCGCCACTCAGGAAGACCGGCTCCCAAGCAGAGGAGGCCGGGCCCCGGCATCGGTGGTGGATTCTCGCCATCATCGGGCTCGCCCAGCTGATGGTCGTACTGGACGCGACCATCGTGAACATCGCCCTGCCGTCCGCCCAGGCCGACCTCGGCTTCTCCGACGGCAACCGGACCTGGATCGTGACCGCCTACTCGCTCGCCTTCGGCAGTCTGCTGTTGCTCGGCGGCCGGATCGCCGACCTCTTCGGGCGCAAGCCCGCCTTCCTGGTGGGCGTGGGCGGTTTCGCGGTCGCCTCGGCCGTGGCCGGCGCCGCCACCAACTTCGAGATGCTCGTCGCGGGCCGCGCCCTGCAGGGCCTGTTCGGCGCACTGCTCGCCCCCGCCGCACTCTCCCTGCTGACCACCACCTTCACCGACCCGAAGGAGCGCGCCAGGGCCTTCGGTATCTTCGGCGCCATCGCCGGCTCCGGCGCGGCCGTCGGCCTGCTGCTGGGCGGCGTACTCACCGAGTACATGAACTGGCGCTGGACCCTCTTCGTCAACCTCTTCATCGCGGCCTTCGCCATGGTCGGCGCCCTGATGCTGCTCAAGCGCACGGCTCGTGACCGGAACTCCAAGCTCGACATGCCCGGTACCGTCCTGGTCACCACCGGCCTCTTCAGCATCGTCTACGGCTTCTCCAACGCCGAGTCCCACGACTGGAGCTCGCCGCTGTCCTGGGGCTTCCTCGCCGCCGGTACCGTGCTGCTGACGGCCTTCACCTGGTGGCAGACCAAGGCCTCGCACCCGCTGCTGCCGCTGCGCGTACTTCTGGACCGGGACCGCGGCGCGTCCTTCGTCGCCATGCTGATCTCGGCGGCCGGAATGTTCGGCGTGTTCCTGTTCCTCACCTACTACCTGCAGCTCAGCCTCGGCTTCTCCGCCGTCAAGACCGGCCTGGCCTTCCTCCCGATGGTCGCCGCCCTGATGGTGACCGCCACCCTGTCCACCAGCATCCTCATCCCGCGCATCGGGCCGAAGATCGTGGTCCCGCTCGGCATGGTGCTCGGAGCCGTCGGCATGGTCTGGCTGACCGCTCTCGACATGAACAGCACGTACGCGGCCCACGTCCTGCCCCCGCTGGTGGTCACCGGCCTCGGCATCGGTCTGGTCATGGCTCCGGCCATGAGCCTCGCCACCAGCGGCGTGGCCACCGACGACGCCGGAGTCGCCTCCGCCTCCGTCAACACCATGCAGCAGATCGGCGGCTCCATCGGCACGGCCCTGCTCAACACCCTGGCCGCCAGCGCCGCCACCTCCTACCTGGTCGGCAAGGACCCCACCAACAAGCTCAACCAGGCCCAGGCCGCACTGGAGTCCTACTCCACCGCCTACTGGTGGTCGGCCGGCTTCTTCGCGGCCGGCGCGCTGCTCACGGTGCTCCTCTACCGGCGCGGTGTCCCGAAGATCGACGCGGACGCCGCCCCCACAGTCCACATGTAAGCGGCATGTGGCAGCCCGCGCCCACCTGTGGGGACGGGGAGGGTACGGGCAACGGGCCCGGTGCTTCCGAGCACCGGGCCCGTAGTCGTGCGCGGTTCGGTTCATCTCCGTGTGCACCGGATGTCCTGGTGGCATCCTGCGATCACGGGCGCTGACGCCGAGCGAGTCGTCGGCGGGGAGGAGCGGCGCATGGGGATCGAGCGGTACATCGGCATAGACCTCGCCTGGGCGCAGAGCGGAGCCGGACGTCGTACCAAGCCCAACGAGACCGGCGTCGCCGCCATCGACAGTCGTGGCGTGGTGGTCGAATGCGGCTGGACCTTCGGGATCGAGGAGACGGTGGCATGGCTTGCCAAGACGGCCGTCGACGGGGCGACCCTGGTTTTTGTCGACGCGCCGCTCGTCGTTGACAATCCCGCCGGACAGCGGCTGTGCGAGCGGGAGGTCGGTCAGCGGTACGGCCGTTGGAAGGTGAGTGCAAACAGCACCAACCAGAGTTCTCCCCGGCGGGCCGGAGTGCTCTTGCGGGAACGGCTGGAGGAGTCGGGCTGGTCCTACGACGACGGCCGGGGCGGGCCGCCGACGGGCGGACTGGTCCTGTCCGAGTGCTATCCGTACACAGCCTTGGTCGGAGCCCGGGAGCTGGGCTACGACAAGGAACGGCCCACGTACAAGCGCCGGCCCGTGCGAGTGCCGACGGCTCAGTGGCGAGCGGTGCGGGCGGAGGCGTGCGACACGCTCATCGCGCGCATGGCGGGCCTGGCCACCGCTGATCCGCCCCTCCTGCTCTCCTCCCACCCGGTCTCCCGTCGGCTGCTGGATGAGCCCTCGCCGCAGCGGGCGGCCGACTACAAACACCGGGAAGACCTCATCGACGCGCTGCTCTGCGCGTGGACGGCCGCGCTGTGGGCCCGGCACGGACCGGCTCGCTGCCAGGTACTCGGAGGGGACAGCCTCGTATCGCCCGGACGCGCCCCCACCATCATCGCGCCCGCCCGCCCCGAGCAGCGGCGTGACAGCCGGCCGAGCTGAACGGAGAAGGGGGAGACAGCAGTTCACCGGGAAAAACCTGGTGCCTCGCCCACGCCCCGTTCCCTACACTCGCCACACACCGCGCGCCGCACACCAACGTGGCGCGCATCGTGACGAGTGAGGGGAGCCGACCGTGCGTTACCGCACCGCTGTCGTTGTTCCCCCGTCGCGGTACGAGGTGATCCTCGTGTCTTCGGGTGCCCGGTGCCGGCTGCGCGGCCGGAACCGGATGTCCGTCACGAACGCCTGATCTCCCCGCGCCCGCCGCCCGGTTCGAGTGAACCGGGCGTGTGCCTGTGAGGTGAGGGTGCGTCGCGCCAGAAGTGGCCTTGTGGCCTGAACTGGCCAACTGGCAGGTCTGAACCGGCCATGGTGCACAAGGTGTTTCGTACGGAATCGCGCCGACCCACTCCGGATCGTTCCGAAAGGCCATCGGCCGTGCGTACCGACCTGCACCGACATCTCACCGAACTCACTCAGCCCACCCGGCTCACCCAGCCCGCCGATCCCACAAGCCCGCTGACCGGCGTCCGCAATCTCGGCATCCTCGCTCACGTCGACGCCGGGAAGACCACCGTCACCGAGCGGATTCTGTACGTCACCGGGACCACGCACAAGCGGGGCGAGGTCCATGACGGTACGACCGTCACCGACTTCGACTCGCAGGAGCGCGATCGTGGGATCACCATTTTCGCCGCGGCCGTCAGCTGTGCCTGGGACGGTCACCGGATCAACCTGATCGACACCCCGGGCCACGTCGACTTCTCGGACGAGGTGGCGCGTTCGCTGCGGGTGCTCGACGGGGCGATCGCGGTGTTCGACGCCGTCGCGGGCGTCGAACCGCAGAGTGAGTCGGTGTGGCGGCAGGCGGACCGGTACGGGGTTCCGCGGATCGCGTTCGTCAACAAGCTGGACCGCGCCGGTGCCGACCTCGACTCGGCGGTCGAGTCTATCCGGCAGCGGCTTCATCCGGCGCCGCTGGTCGTGCAGTTGCCCATCGGTGTGGAGGACGGGTTCACGGGGGTCGTGGATCTGCTGCGTATGCGGGCGCTGGTCTGGGCCGACGGCCGCGACACGGCGGAGGAAGGGCCTGTGCCGGAAGCTCTGCGGGAGGAGGCGCGGCGGCGGCGCCGGCTGCTGGAGGAGGCCGTGGCGGAGCTGCACCCCGTGGCACTGGAGGAGTTCTGTGCGGAGTCGACCGTCTCCGCACAGACCCTGGCAGGTGCGCTGCGCGACCTGACCCGTACCGGTGACGGAGTCGTGGTCTTGTGCGGCTCGGCCTACCGCAACCGCGGGATCGAGCCGCTGCTGGACGCCGTGTCGGCGTATCTGCCCTCGCCGTTGGACGTGCCTGCCGTACGCGGTACCTGGGACGACGCGGAGCAGGAGCGGGCCGCCGACCCGCAGGCGCCGTTCGCGGCGCTGGCGTTCAAGGTGAACGCCACGGCGACCGGGCGGCTGACGTACCTGCGGGTGTACTCGGGAACGATTCGGAAGGGAGAGACCGTGTGGGACTCGGGCACCCGGCGCACCGAGCGGATCGGGCGGATTCTGCGGGTCCAGGCCGACCGGCACGCCCAGTTGGACCAGGCGGTGGCCGGGGACATCGTCGCGGTGGTCGGGCTGAAGTCCGCCCGGGCCGGTTCGACGCTGTGCGCGCCCGGGGCTCCGTTGGTCCTGGAGCCGCCGGTCACGGCCGATCCGGTGGTGTCCGTGGCGGTCGAGGCACGGACGAGTACCGAGACGGGTCGCCTGGTGTCGGCGCTGGCGCGGCTGGTCGAGGAGGACCCCTCACTGGTCGTCCGGACCGACCCTGAGACCGGGCAGACGGTGCTGTCGGGCATGGGCGAACTGCATCTGGAGGTGGCGGTGGAGAAGATCCGCCGGTCCCAGGGGCTGGACGTACGTGTCGGACGGCCGCAGGTGGCGTATCGGGAGACGGTCGTACGCGGGGTCGCCGGGCTGGTGTACCGGCACGTCAAACAGGACGGCGGGGCAGGGCAGTTCGCCCACGTCGTCCTCGATGTGGAGCCGTTGGAGTCCGCCGTGGCGGGCGCCGCCCGTGACGACGGCGGTGGCGGCTCGACCGACGACTCGACCGACGGTTCGACCGACAGCTCGGTCGGTAGTGCGACCGGTTTCGAGTTCCGGTCGGACGTCGTCGGCGGGCGGGTGCCGCAGGAGTACGTCCGGGCTGTGGAGGCCGGTTGCCGGGACGCTCTGGCCGAGGGTCCGCTCGGCGGTCACCCGGTGGTCGGGCTGCGTGTCGTGCTGACCGACGGAGCGACCCATCCGAAGGACTCTTCGGAGCTCGCGTTCCGGACTGCCGGACGACTCGCGCTCCGGGAGGCATTGCGTGCCGCCGCGATGGTGCTGTTGGAGCCGGTGGTCGAGGTCACGGTCACGGCGTCCGACGACACCGTGGGCGGGGTCCTCGGTGACCTGGCGGCGCGGCGCGGCCGGGTCTCCGGCTCGACCGCGCGGGCGGGCGCCGTGCTGGTCACCGCGACCGTGCCGCTGGCCGAACTGTTCGGCTACGCGACCCGGTTGCGCAGTCGGACCCAGGGCCGGGGAGTCTTCACCACCCGGCCCGCCGGGTACGCCCCGGCGCCGGGCCCGGCGCCCGGCGGGACACCGGCCCGGTAGTCCGAAGGACGGCCTCGCCCCCTATGCGGGCGAGGCCGTCCAGTCGGTCGAGTGGAATTGTCCGGCGTGTGTTGATTGCTTCCGCAACTCAGAAAAGGCGGAGAGCGGGAGGGGGTGAAGTCGCCCCAGGCGTACGGCTGTTACACGTGCGTAACCTCTTGACGTCACGCGCCCCGACTGGATACTTACGGACACCGGGTTTCCGGAGTCGTGTGGAATCGCTCTCCGACGAATGGTCGCATTCCCACCCTGTCGTGTGCGTTCGGGAATTGCGCACCAATTGGCTCTCAACGTGTCACTCAAGCAACCGGCACTACGTTTGATCGATATTTCGAACGATGTCCATGGTGTCGATCGTGCTGTGCGTATGCCACTGATCAAGCCGTCATCCCCGCACTCGACGGCCCACCCCCCACAGGAGGACCTCTCGATGAGTTCACGACGGGCCCAGGAGCCCACTGGGCGAACGGCCGCGCCCTGGCGCGGGAAGCTGGTCATGGCCGCGCTGGCGGCCGCCGTGCTGGCCGGGCCGGGCGTCGCCCAGGCGGCCCCGCAGGCCGCCCCCGCACCCGCATCCGTACCCCGGGAACAGGCGGCGGCAGCCACCATCACCTGGAACCTCGAACGCGCGAGCAACCCCACCGAGGACCAGCGGACGGCCTACAACCTCATCACGGCGGCCATGAACGCCGCGGTGGCCCGCTACAACAACCTGAGCGACCTGGGCAAGGCCATCACCGTCCGCTACGACCCGGGCGTGCCCACGGCCGACGGAAACATCAACGGAACCATCCGCTTCGGCAACCGCGGCTACATGAACGAGAGAACCGCTCTGCACGAGATCGCCCACACCATCGGTGTGGGCACCAGCTCGGGCTGGTCCTCCATCGGTGGCGGTGGCACCTGGCGCGGCGCGCAGGCCACGGCGCTCGTCAAGCAGTTCGACGGGTCCGGCGCCACGTTGTCCACCGGTGGCGGACACTTCTGGCCCTACGGCCTGAACTACGACAACGAGTTCTCGAACACGGCGGCCGATCGCCATGTCCAGATCGTGGCCGCCATGGTGCGTGACGGTTTGTAGGCTCAGGACTCAGTGACCGCTGGAGGGGTGACCGCTCCTGAGCGCCGACGTGCTCGTACCCCTCCAGCGCACTGACACAGGTGCAACCGGTGCAGATGCAGGTGCAGGCACACAGTGAGGGCCCTCGAATGAACAACCCTTCGGCCTCCTATCGGCTCCTGCCGGGCGCGCCGGACTCCCCGGTGATCCTGCACGTTCCGCATTCCTCGCGGGTGATCCCGGCGGACGTACGGAGCGGCATCGTGCTCGAAGACGCCGTGCTGGCACGGGAGTTGGACCACATCACCGACTCGCACACCGCTCGGATCGCGGCGGCGGCCGCCGAGCGCTGCGCCACGGCGCCCTGGCGGTTCGTCAACGAGTTGTCGCGGCTGGTGGTCGACCCCGAGCGGTTTCCGGACGAGCGTGAGGAGATGCTGGCCGTCGGCATGGGCGCGGTCTACACGCGGACCACGCACCGGGCGGAGCTCCGCCCGGCCGGCTACGACGGGCAACCGCTCGTCGAGCGGTACTTCCACCCGTACGCGGCTGCCGTGACGGACGCCGTGGCCGGGCGGCTGGACGCCGTCGGGCGGGCCCTGATCATCGACGTCCACTCCTACCCGACCGAGCGCCTGCCCTACGAGCTCCACGGTGACGGGCCCCGGCCGCCCGTCTGTCTGGGCCGGGACGGCTTCCACACCCCGGCCGGTCTGGTGGCCCTCGCCGAGAAGGCGTTCGGGGGCTTCGGCGGCACGGGAGTCGACAGTCCCTTCAAGGGAACGTACGTCCCCTTGAAGTACTACGGGAGCGACCCACGGGTCAGCGCCCTGATGATCGAGATCCGGCGGGACGTCTACATGACCGAGCCGGGCGGCCCGCCCGGCCCCGGCCTCGACGCGCTGGCGGACGCGCTCGCCGAACTGGTCGACACGGCCGCCCGAACCACCGACTGACCAGAGCCGCATCGTTTCCGTTCATCAATCAGAGCCACATCGCTTCCGGTGGACGGACGAACGAACGGGCCCAGGCCCGCGCTCAGGTGTCGGTGCCGGTCTCCTCGTCGAAACTCGCGAAGTAGGCGGCGGCCATGTCCTCGTCGGCGTGACCCTGGGCGGCGGCGCGGGCGAGGCGTTCGGCGCCGGCGGCGGCGACGTCGAGGCGGATGCCGTGCTGCCGGCCGGCCTCGACGATCAGGCGGGCGTCCTTGACGGCGGTGCCCACGGCGAAGGCGGCCGGTGTCAGCCGGTCGTCGAGGATGAGCCCGGCCTTGGCGCGCAGGTAACCCATGTCGAGCGGGCCGCCGGCGATGGCGTCGAAGAAGCTCTGCGGATCCACGCCGAGCGCCTTGGCCAGGGCCAGTACCTCGCCGGTGGCGTTGGTGGCCGCGATGACCCAGCTGTTGGCCACGAGCTTGAGGCGGGTGGCGCTGCCCGCCGCGCCGTCCTCACCGGTCCACACCGTACGGGAGCCGACGGCGTCGAAGACGGGCAGTACGGCGTCCCGGCTCTGGCTCGGGCCCGCGGCCAGGACCAGCAACTGCCCGGCCTCCGCGGGCTGCCGGGTGCCGAGCACCGGGGCGTCGAAGAAGACCAGCCCGTGCTCGTCGGCGAAGCCGGCCAGCTCGCCGACCGCGTCGAGGCCCGCGGTCGTCGACTGCACCCAGGCGGCGCCGGGACGCAGACCGGGGGAGGCCTGCCGGATGACCTCCAGTGCGGCGGCGCCGTCGTACAGCATGGTGAGGACGACGTCGGCGCCGCGCACCGCCTCGGCGGGGGTGTCGGAGACGTGCGCGCCGTCGGCGGCCAGCGGCTCGGCCTTGGCGCGGCTGCGGTTCCAGGCCCGGACGGAGTGTCCGGCGCGGGCGAGGTTGCGGGCCATCGCGGCCCCCATGATGCCGGTGCCCAGAACGCTTACGGTGAGCTTGTCGGTCATGACGTCAACTTCCTGATCCATCCTGATCGTTGATGCTGTGCGGGCCCATGGGACGGCGAAAGCGCGGACCGGGCCGTCCGGCCGGGCCCGTGGCTGTCGAGCATAGGGTTCGGCCGCTCCGCGCGAGGGCCCGGCCGGTGCGTCGGCTCTGGGCCGTTCCTCGGTATCGCCTCCCCGCACCCCTCTTGCGTGTTCTGTGCCATGGACCATAAGTTACCGACAGGTAACCCGGCTGGGGTGCCGGTCGCCCGACTCTCGATCCCACCCGATCCGAAGGAGCCACCATGCCCACGCTCGACCGCCAGGACAACGTCTTCGTCCTCGACCTCGGGGACGGCGAGAACCGCTTCCACCCCGACTGGATCGCCTCCGCCGACGCCGCGCTGGACGAGGTGGAGAAGGCGGAAGGGCACCGGGCTCTGGTGACCACCGCGACGGGGAAGTTCTACTCCAACGGCCTGGACCTCGACTGGCTGTTCGCCCACGGCGACGAGTACCAGGGCTACGTCATCTCCGTCCAGGAACTGCTGGCCCGGATGCTGTCCCTGCCGGTGATCACCGTGGCCGCCCTGCAGGGGCACACCTTCGCGGCCGGGGCGATGCTCTCCCTGGCCCACGACTTCCGTGTGATGCGGGCCGACCGCGGCTACTGGTGTCTGCCCGAGGCCGACATCAACATCCCCTTCACGCCGGGCATGTCCGCGCTGATCCAGGGACGGCTGGACCGGCGGACCGCGCACGAGGCCATGCTCACCGCCCGCCGCTACGGAGGCGGCGACGCGCTGGCCGCCGGCATCGTGGACCGCGCGGTGGACGAGGACGCCGTCCGCTCGACCGCCATCGAGCTCGCCCAGGCGCAGGCAGGCAAGGCGGGCGACACCCTCGGCACGATCAAGGCCCGCATGTACGCACCCGCCCTGGCCGCCCTGCGGGACCGGACCGATCCCCTCGGCGAGACCGCTCAGGTCGCGGGAGACTGACGCCGACCGGGGTGGGCACCCGTAGCCGCACAACCACGTGGCGAACCCGCGGCGAAGCGAGGAACCATGGAGATCTCAGGCGTCATCAGCGCGATCGTGATCGGCATCATCATCGGCGTGCTCGGCAGGCTTGTCGTCCCGGGACGCCAGCGCATCGGCATTCTGTGGACGATCGTGGTCGGAATCGTGGCGGCCTTCGTGGGCTCGGCCATCGCGTCGGCCTTCGACGTGGCCGACACGGACGGCGTCGACTGGGTCGAGTGGATCTTCCAGATCGCGCTCGCCGGCTTCGGCGTCGCCGCGCTGGACCGGGTGAAGCTGCGCCGCCGTTGACGGGCGCTGCCCGTCACAGCGATCAGCCACAGTGATCAACGCCCTCCACGGTCACCGCGCACGGCCAGCCGTGGAGGGCCGGCCCGGCGTGGACATCACGGCGCGTGCGCGGGGTACCCGAAGGGGTGACCGCATCATGCTCGCGCCGTTCCTTGCGAGCCGCGCGGCAAGGCGAGGACGGCAAGAACGGCACGGGTCGGCAGGGAAAGGACGAAGCCCGTGTTCTTCGACAACCGTCGGCACGCAGGACAGGAACTCGCCGTACGACTCCTTGAATGGGCCGGGGACAGGGATCTCACCGGCACCCTCGTGCTCGCCCTGCCCCGGGGCGGGGTACCGGTCGCGGCCGAGGTCGCCGGTGCCCTGCACATCCCGCTGGATGTCCTGGTCGCGCGCAAGATCGGCGTGCCCGGCAACCCGGACCTCGGCATCGGAGCGATCGTGGGGGACGATCCGCCGGTGTTCGACCGCCTGGCCCTCCAGGCGATGCACCTCTCCGAGGACAAGCTGGGGCCCGAGATCGCCCGGGAGCGGCTGGAGTTGCACCGGCGCGAGCGGCTCTACCGCAAGGGCCGCCCGGCGCCTCGCGTGGCCGGCCGCAGCGTGCTCCTCGTCGACGACGGACTGGCCACCGGTGTCACGGCCCGGGCCGCACTCCGGCACCTGCGCCGCCAGGATCCGGCCCGGCTGGTTCTGGCGGTCCCGGTCGGGGCGCCCGACACGGTCGACGCGATGCGCACCGAGGCCGACGACGTGATCTGTCTGCACCAGCCTCGGAACCTGGCCTCCGTGGGGCGGTGGTACGCCGACTTCGAGCAGGTCTCGGACGGTGAGGTCACCGCGGCACTGCACGGAGTGCGGCCCGCGACCTGAGCGGGTGACGCAATCCAGCCACACGGCCGCGAAGCCGGAGGAAGAACCGGAGCAAGAACCCGAGGAAGAAGATGACGCCGATGATCTCCGAGACGGTTCTCGTACCCGCCGAAGGCGAGGAACTCGCCGGTGACCTCGTCGCGCCGACGTCGACGCCGGCGGTGGTGCTGTTCGCGCACGGCAGCGGCAGCTCCCGGCACAGCCCGCGCAACCGGATGGTCGCCGCCGAGTTGTGCGCCACCGGGCTCGGCACCCTGCTGATGGACCTGCTCACCGAGCGGGAGGAGCAGCGGGACGCGCTGACGGCCGAGCACCGCTTCGACATCCCACTGCTGGGCCGCCGCCTGGTGGCGGCGATCGACTGGCTGGGGGCACAGCCCGGCACCCGGGGACTCCCGGTCGCTCTGTTCGGCGCCAGCACCGGCGCGGCCGCGGCCCTGGTGGCAGCCGCCGAGCGGCCGGGCCGTGTGCTGACCGTCGTGTCCCGGGGCGGACGGCCCGATCTCGCGGGTGCGGCGCTGACCCGCGTACGCGCCCCGGTGCTGCTCGTCGTCGGTGGCCGGGACCCGGAGGTGCTGCGCCTGAACCAGGAGGCGGCCCGGCGGTTGAGGGCCCCGCACTCGCTGCGCGTGGTGCCGGGCGCGACCCATCTGTTCGAGGAACCGGGCGCGCTGAAGCGGGTCGCCGAGACGGCCAGGGCATGGATCGGGGACCGGCTGCGGTTCGCGCGAGAGGTCACGGAGGAGGACTGGCAGACGGCAGTCGCCTCGGCACCCTCCCGGTCACTCGTCGACGCCGACGCCGACAACCGTCGTACCCCCGGCTGACGGCCGGCCGCGGAGTCCCGGCACACGCCCGAAGTCCCGGCACACGCCGAGAGGGCCCGAAGTCCCGGCACACGCCAAGAGGGGGTGAGGCGGCCAGGAGCGGGCACTGTGGAAGGTGGCACTGTGCAATCGTGTACTTCACCGAGTCCGGGCCGATGACGCCGGCCCGTCCGGGCTGCGGCGACGGGCGGTCTTGGTGGATCATGTCTGGCAACGGTGCGCGACCGGGCGGAGGCGATGCGCATGCGGCCCGAGTACGGCGGCGGCGACCACGAGATGCCGGACCCCGCTGACTCCTCCGAGGCGCATGACCGGCGTCGTGTCACCGACACCTTCACCGCCGCCGCGGCGAGGGCGAGCGCCCAGGAGGTGCCCGCGCTGCTCTGCCGGGCGTGTACGGACCTGCTCCCGGTCAGCGGCGCCTCGATCTCCATCGCGGCCGCCGGCAGCAGCGTACGGGCGCTGTGGTGCGCCAGTGACCGCACCGCCGCACGGCTCGCGGAAGCCCAGTACACGCTCGGGGACGGGCCGTGCCAGAACGCCCTGGACAGAGTGGCGCCGGTGCTGGCCGCGGACCTGACCCAGGGCCCGGACGCCCGGCGCTGGCCCGTCTTCGCCCAGCAGGCCCTCGCCCTGGGTGTCCGGGCCGTGTTCTCGCTGCCCCTGGGCACCAGCGTCCTTGCGGTCGGCACGCTCGACCTGTACCGCGACACCACGGGACCGCTGTCCGACCGGGACCTGCGGCTGGCCCTGCTGACCCGGGACGCGGTCACCTTCGCGGTGCTGAACCTGCATTCGGGGGGCGACGGCCACGATCGCGCGAACGGAGCAGGAGTAGCGTCATGGGTAGACGCCGCCGAAGCCGACCACACGGAAGTGCACCAAGCCGTCGGCATGGTCATGGTCCAGCTGGGAGTCGACCCCCAGCAGGCCCTTGACCGTCTCCGGGCACGAGCCTTCACCCAAGGACGGACCGTGACGGAAGTGGCACAGGATGTCCTCGCCCGTGTTCTGCGTTTCCGGCCGGAAGCCGATGACGCGTCCCAGGACCACGGTCGGCTCGGCGGAGACGAAGGAGACGGTGACCGGTCATGACCCGCGAAGAGCAACTCGCCGAGGCATTCGTCGGGTTGACCGACACCCTTGCCGACGGCTTCGACCCGGTGGTCCTCATGGACCGCCTGGTCGGGCACTGCGTCGAGATCGTCGGCGCGGACGCGGTCGGCATCATGGTGGCCACCGCCCGGGGGGCCCTGCGCACGATGTCCGTCTCCGACCAGGGGGCGGCTCTGGTCGAGCTGTTCCAGCTGCAGACCGGCGAGGGTCCCTGCCTGGACTGCTACCGCACTCGTCGTCCCGTGGACGCCCCCGACCTGGCCGAGGCGGGCGACCGCTGGCCCCTGCTCACGCCGCTGGCCATGCGGACCGGTTACCGCGCCGCGCACGCCCTGCCGCTGCGCGTCAACAACCACACGATCGGCGCGGTCAACCTGCTGCTCACCACGCCGGGCGGCCTGTCCCCGGCCGACCTCCGGCTGGCCCAGGCGCTCGCCGACGTGGCCGCCGTGGCGCTGGTCAACTGGAGCCCGATCCCGGCCAGGCCCGCGGACATCCTCACCCAGGTCCAGGCGGCGATGGCCGCCAAGGCGACCGTCGAGATGGCCCAGGGCATGCTCGCCGAGCACGGCAGGCTCGATCCGGCGCAGGCCCTGCGCGCGCTGCACGCCTACTCCACCGGTGACGGCGGCCGGCTCACCGAGACCGCCCAGGCCGTCGTACGCCGCACCCTCGATCCGGACCTGGTGCTCGGCGCTCTGCGGTGACGCCCGCTCCCGCCTCGACGCGCGGGGTGCCACTGGGCGGGCGGGTGCGCCCGAAGAGCGGGGAAGAAAGCACCGCAAAAAGGGGTACAGACGTGCCCTGAGCGGGCACGATACGAATATCGCTTCGGTACCACCCCGGACCTCGGTGGCGTCCACGGCGCGCGACTGCCGCGTCGTTCCGTAGCCGTCGTTTCCTGGAGGAGACCACCGAGGTGGGCCATGGGCACCCATCACTACTTCACATTCGGCCTGCACCACCGTGTGGTGGGAGAGACCCTTGTGCTCGAACCGCGGGGTGAACTCGACGCCTGGGCGGACCAGGAGCTGTCCCCGCGCCTGGCGGTGCTGCTCGACCGACCCCGGCCCCGCCCGCACGTGATCGTGGACCTGCGCCAGGTGACCTTCCTGGACGCCGGCGGCCTGCGCCTGCTGATCAGGCTGAGGAACCGGGCGACCGCGAACGGATCCACACTGCGGCTCGTCGGTGCCTGCGCCGGGGTGCGGCACGTACTTCGTGTCACCCGCCTCGACCGTGCCTTCACCCTCCTCGACGAACCGCCGCCCCCTCTCGACGCCTCCTCCGGGCACAGCATTCCCGCCTGACAGCCCCGGCGACTTGCCGACACCCGAGGTCCGTACGAGAGTGGGAGGAGCCCCCGTCGGCCGGTGCGCCGGCCCGGGAGCGCCAGGCCCCGGACCCCGGCAGGCGCCTCCTCCTGGATGCGATCCGACCAGGACACTGCCGGAGGGACGAAGCGTGGACCGCAGTCACCTGACCGAGCCGGAGTGCCGCGAGGTCCTGAGCCGCACGCAGGCCGCCCGGCTGGCGATCGCCCGCCGCGGACTGCCGTACATCGAGCCGGTCGGCCTGATCCACTTCGACGGCGAGCCCGTCGCGCTCCTGGGCGAGTCGAGCCCGGTGGCCCGGGCCCTCGCCACGGTGGTCTCGCCGCGCAGGCTCGTCGTGCTGCAGACCGACGACCTGGCCGGCTCCCTGCGGGAGGTGCACAGCGTCACCGCCATCGCCCGGCCGCGCTGGGTCGTCGGTCTCGACGACGTCCGTGAGTGCCGGCGCCTGGCCGCGGTCCGCGGCCTCGATGTCTGGGCCGACACCTGGTTCCTGGCGCTGACCCGCCCCACGCTCGTCGGTCACCGCGTCCCGCTGCGGCGGCCACGGACCGAGCAGGCGCCCGCGATCCGTGAACGTGGGGCCGGCCCGCGCAGCCCGGTGGCGGACCAGTCGTAGAGCCGGGTCACCGTTCAGTGCCTCGGGGTGCGCCCCTCATCGCGTGCGCGGGACGACCAGACCGCTGTCGTACGCCAGGATGACGGCCTGCACCCGGTCCCGCAGCCGGTACTTCTCCAGGATGTGGGCGACATGCGTCTTGACCGTGGTCTCGCCCACGCCGAGTTCGAGCGCGATCTCCGCATTGGACAGTCCGCGGGTGAGGGCGCGCAGGACGTCGAGTTCGCGGCCGGTGAGGGCGTCGAGACGGGACGGCACGGTCGGCGTCTCGGGGGCGGCGAGGTGGGTGAAGCGGTCCAGCAGGCGGTGGGTGACCCGGGGCGAGAGCACGGCGTCACCGGCGGCGACCGTGCGGATGGCGTCCACGAGGGAGTCGGCGGGCCCGTCCTTGACCAGGAAACCGCTGGCTCCGGCGCGCAGCGCGTCCACCACGTGTGCGTCCAGGTCGAAGGTGGTCAGGACGACGACGCGGCTCGGTGATCCCGTCTCGGCGATGCGGCGGGTGGCCTCCACGCCGTCCATGTTCGGCATGCGGATGTCCATCAGGACGATGTCGGGGCACAACTCCCGGGCACTCTCGACGGCGGTGATGCCGTCCGACGCCTCGCCGACGACCGTGATGTCCGGCTCGGCCTCGATGATGAGCCGGAATCCCGTCCGGATCATGGGCTGGTCATCGACCAGCAGGACGCGGATCGCTTGCATACGGGGAGTGCCCTTCGTGGTGTGAGCGGTGCGGGCGGTGTGAGTGGTGCGCATCGGTTTCGGGGACGGGTACGACGGCGTGGACGCAGTAGCCGCCACCGGGGCGGGCGCCGGTGTGGAGGGTGCCGCCCACGGCGCTGATCCGCTCCCGCATGCCGACCAGGCCGTGGCCCGAGCCGTCGGCCGGGGCAGGGGGCCGGGGCGTCTCCTCGTCCGGCCGGGGGCCGTCGTCGCAGAGCCGGACGGTGAGCCGGTGCCGGTCCGGCTCCCAGGCGACCGTGAGCGCGGTACGGGTGTGGCCCGCGTGCTTGAGCGTGTTGGTGAGGGCCTCCTGCACGACCCGGTAGACGGTGAGGTGGGAGCCCGCGGGCAGCTCGGCGGGGGAGCCGGTGGTGGTGAAGTCCACCTGGACGCCGGCCGCGCGCACCGACTCCACCAGCGCGGGCAGCGCCTCGATGGTGGGCTGCGGCGGCTCCTTGTTCGGGTCGGTCTCCGCCCCCTCGTCGGTCCGCAGGACGTCCAGCATCTGGCGCAGCTCGGTGACCGTGGCCCGGCCGGTCTCCTCGATGGTGCCGTGCAGCTCGTGGGCCTTGTCGCCGTCGCGGTCCTGGATCCGGTCGGCGGCGATGGTCTGGACGACCATCAGACTGACGTTGTGCGCGACGATGTCGTGGAGCTCGCGGGCGATCCGGGCCCGCTCCTCCATGACGGCGGCGCGCGCGTTGGCGACCTGCTCGCGTTCGAGCGCGACTGCCCGCTCCGCGGCCTGGTTCCGGATGGCGGCGCGCGCCCGGTGGAGCCGGCCCAGGGCCCACGCGGCAACGAGGATCACCGCCTCGGTCAGCAGTGTCGTGATCCGGTGGCCGGGCGGGGCGAGCGCGGCTTCGGTGACGGACGCCACCGGGATGAGCACGGTCACCACCAGGGTGGCGGTCCTGGGCGCGCCGCGCACGGCGGTGAGGAACACGGCCGTGGCCACGCCCAGGTAGGTCGGCCCGATGGAGGTGCTCTCGGGACCGGAGAGCGGCGGAACGTAGTGGAACCCGTGGAGGACGCTCACGGCCCCCGCCGTCACCAGCAGGGCGGGCAGCGGAAAGAGGCGGTGGACGGTCAGGGGCAGCGCGGCGAGCAGGGTGAGCACGACGAACCGGGCGTCAGCAGCGCGCAGTTCGGGTCCGCCGGGCGGCATCGCCTCGGACACGGCCAGCAGCCCGGCGGCGAGCAACAGGGCCAGACCCGCGTCGGTCACTGCGGGGGGTACGCGGCGCCCCGCGAACGAGTCCAGGGTCATGGACCCCACGGTAGACGGATCGCCGGGTCCGTCGATCTGCCCTGGGGCTGAAAGAGGGCGGCCGCCTCCTTCGTGAAGGCATCCTCCGCAGGGAGGAGGAGCCCGCGGCGAGCGCCAGGTCAGGGGCGCCTTCCCCTCCTCCGTACGGCGGAGACCGCGCGGGGTCTCGCCCGGCCGGTGGAGGCGAGGGTTCGACTGTGCGGCCGAGGCCATGACCCGCCGTCGCCGATGCACTTGAGGCAGCACGGAATCCGATCACGGAATGCCGTACGGGGCGATCACGGAAATGCCCTACGAGGCGTCGAAGCGTCGAGGAGTCGAGGAGTCATGGTGCGGTCCTGGGGCCAACAACCGGACGTGTCCGCCGTCAAAGGCAGGTACGCCGTGCAACTGACGGACGTGACCAAGCGGTTCGGCGAGGGCCCGACGGCCGTCCTGGCGCTTGACAAGGTCGGCGCGGGCATCGAACCCGGCACCTTCACGGCGGTGATGGGCCCTTCGGGGTCGGGCAAGAGCACGTTCCTGCACTGCGCGGCCGGACTCGACAGGCCCACCTCGGGCGAGGTCCGCCTCGGCGCGCAGGACCTGTCGAGGCTCAGGGAGAAGCGGCTCACGGAGCTGCGGCGCACCCGTATCGGCTTCGTCTTCCAGGCGTTCAACCTGCTCCCCTCCCTCACCGTGGAGCAGAACATCACGCTGCCCCTGCGGCTGGCCGGCCGGCAGGCCGACGCGGGCTGGCTCGACCACATCCTGACCACCATCGGCCTGGGCGAGCGGCTCTCCCGCTTCCCCGCACAGCTGTCCGGCGGTCAGCAGCAGCGGGTGGCGATCGCGCGCGCCCTGGTCACCCGGCCCGAGGTGATCTTCGCCGACGAGCCGACCGGGGCCCTCGATCCGGAGACCGCCCGGGACATCCTGGGCCTGCTGCGGCAGGCGGTCACCGATCTGCACCAGACGGTGGTCATGGTCACGCACGACCCGATGGCCGCGGCGCACACCGACCACGCGATCTTCCTCAGCGCGGGACGCATCGTCGACGAGATGCACGCACCGAACGCGGACCGCGTCGCGCATGTGCTGTCCGGCCTGCGGAGGGCCGCCTGATGCTGACTCTCGCCCTGCGGACGCTCAGGGCCCGAAAGGGCGGTTTCGCCGGTACGTTCGTCGCGCTGCTGCTGGGCGCCGCCGTCCTCGGCGCCTGCGGTGTCCTCCTGGAATCCGGTATACGGGCCGGCTCCTCGCCCGAGCGGTACGCGGCGGCAGACGTCGTCGTCACGGGCCGGCAGGAAGTGGAACTGACCCTGAAGGACCTGGACGGCTCGACGCTCAAACAGTCGCAGCCACTGCCCGAACGCGTGCCGCTGCGCGCCCCGTTGGCCGACCGGATCACCGGCGTCGACGGTGTGCGCTCGGTGATCGCGGACGCGGGAGCGCCGGTGCGGCTGATTGCCGGAGACGGAGACGGGGACGGGAACGGGAACGGGAACGGGCAGCCGGTGGCGGGACGGCACGGCACGGCGCCCGAGGCGCACAACTGGTCGAGCCGCCGCCTCGGCGACTTCCGACTGACCGCCGGACACGCGCCGCGCGCGTCCGGAGAGGTCGTCCTGGACACCGGGATCGCGGAACGGGCGGGCGTACGCCCCGGCGACGAAGTCCGCCTGATGACCACCTCGGTACCCCGCGCCTTCGAGGTCGCCGGACTCGTCGAACTGACGGACGGCCGGTCGCCCCGCCGGCCGGTGGCGTTCGTGTCCGACGCGGCCATGCGCCAACTGACGCCCTCCGTATACGCCTTCGGAGTCCTCGCCGACCCCGGCACGTCACCCGGGCGACTGGCCGACCGCATCGAGTCGGCGCTCGACGACGACACCCTCGCCGTGCACACGGGGGAGGGACGCGGGCGGGCGGAGTTCCTCGACGTCGCCGTCAGCGGCTCCAACCTCGTGGTCCTTGCGGCCGCGGTCGGCGGCAACGTCCTGCTCATCGCCGTCTTCGTGCTGTTCGCCACGACCTCGCTGTCCATCCGGCACCGCCGCCGGGAGATCGCCCTGCTGCGCGCGATCGGCACCACACCCGGCCAGATCCGCCGCATGGTCGCCGCGGAGGCCGCTGCCACCGGGCTGCTCGCCGGGGTGCTCGGCTGCCCGGTCGGCCTGGTCCTCGTGTACTGGCTCCGCGACCGGTTCGCCGGACAGGGCATCGTGCCGGCCGGCTTCGGGCTTGCCGTCAGCCCGCTGCCCTTCCTCGCGGCGGTGCTCGTGACCGTCCTGACCGCGCTGGTCGCGGTCCTGTGCGCCGCCCTGCGCGCGACCAGGATCCGGCCTACGGAAGCTCTCGGCGAGGCCGCCGTGGAGTCCCCCGGGCTCGGCCGCGGACGCAGGATCACCGGCGCCGTGCTGCTGGTCCTTTCGGCGGGCGTCTTCGTCACCGGCCTCGCGCAGGACGCCGACTTCTTCACCCTCGTCGGGCTCGCCAACTCCCTCGTACTCGTCCTCGTGATCGCCGTCGCGGTCCTCGGCCCGCTGGTCGCCGAATCCGCCGTACGCCTCCTCGGTCCGCTGCTGAACAGGACCGGCGTCACCGGCTATCTGGCGGCCGCCAACACCCGGGCCAACGTGGGCAGGCTGGCCGGCGCGATCACCCCCCTCGTGCTCGCCGTCTCCTTCGCGTCGACCGTGGTCTTCGCCCAGACCACCGGGCTCCGTGAGTCCGCCGACCAGCTGCGGGCCGGCCTGGTCGCCGACCACGTCCTCACGGCGCCGAACGGGGTGTCGCCCGAGGTGGCCCGGAAGGTCGGGGAACTGAAGCAGGTGGAGTCGGCCACCGGACTCGTGAAGTCCAAGGCCGTCGCGGTGGGCAGGATGCTGGGCACGGAGGATGCCGTCTCGCTCAGTGCGCAGGGGGTGGATCCCGGGGCGCTCGGCACCACCCTCGACCTGCGGCCGACCGAGGGGGACCTGAAGGAGCTGTCACCCACGACGGTGGCGATCAGTACTACAGCGGCCTCCTGGCTCGACCTCGGCGTCGGCGACACCGCCCGACTGCACCTGGGCGACGGCACCCCGTTCCGGGGCAGGGTCGTCGCCGTCTACGAACGCGGCTTCGGGTTCGCCGACCTGACCCTGGAGCACGATCTGCTGCTCGCCCACACCACGGCGAAGGCCGACGAGTCCGTACTCGTACGCTCCGCCCCCTCGGCGGCCGGCCTTCCCGAGGCCCTGGCCGACGTGGCGGCGGCCTACCCGGGCACCGTGCTCCGGGACGGGCTCGCCGTCGACGACCAGCTGACGGAACAGCGGGCCAACGCCTGGGTCAACTACCTGGTGGTCGGCCTGATCATCGCGTACACGGCGATCACCGTCGTCAACACACTGGCGATGAGCACGGGCGCCCGGCGCCGGGAGTTCGCGCTGCTGCGGCTGTCCGGTACGGCCCGCGGTCAGGTCGTCGGGATGATGCGCCGGGAGAGCGTCATCGTCATCGTGGCGGGGATCGGCATCGGGACGCTGCTGTCCGCGTTCCCGCTGATCCTCGTCTCCCTGGCGCTGAGCGGCTCACCGGTCCCGGCCGTGCCCGGTCTCGGCTATCTGGCGATCGCGGGGGCGACGGCGGTCCTGGCGGTCGCGGGCACGATGGTGCCGACACGGCTCCTGCTGAGAATCCGCCCGGTCGAGGCGATCGGCGCGAGGGAATGACGGTGACGGCCGGTCACTGCTCGTCGGCGGCCTGGTGTTCGTCGGAGCCGGTCGGGTTCCGGCCTTCGTCGGACGCCGCCAGGCTCCCCAATATGCCCAGCAGTTCGGCGTCGCGGCTGCCCGGTTCGGCGTGGAAGACCTTCAGGATCAGGCCGTCCGTGCCGCGGATGTCCATCTTGTTGGACTGAAGCTCGATGTCGCCGACCTTCGGATGGCGCAGCCGGCTGACCCGCGGATGCTTGGGCCGTACGTCGTGCCGGCCCCACAGGTGGCGGAAGCGCTCACTGCGTACGGAGAGCTCGCCCACGAGTTCCACCAGGCGGGGGTCGTCGACGTCGGGCCCGACGTTGGCCCGCAGAGCCGCGATCCCCGCCTCGGTCAGTTCCTCCCAGTTCCGGAGCAGTTCCCGTTCGGTGTCGTCGAGGAAGACGGCACGCAGGATGTTGGTGCCGGGGGTGAATTTCGGGGACAGGGCCCTCGCCAGCGCGTTGGCCGCGAGCACATCGCTGAACCTGTTCTCGACGTAGGCGGGATTGCTCGTCCAGCCGTCGATGAGCTGGAGGATGCCGGGCGGCACGGGCTCGGGTTTTCGTGCGGCCCGTCCACGGTCCGCGGAGCGGGGCTTCCGGCGAGCCAGGGAGGGGCGCGCCCGGGTCAGGCCGATCAGATGCGCGGTGGCGTCCGCGTCCAGGTTCAGGACGTCGGCCAGGGCTTCGAGGACCTGGAGCGAGGGGTTGCGGTCGCGGCCCTGCTCCAGGCGCAGGTAGTAGTCGGCGCTGATCCCGGCGAGCATCGCGACCTCCTCGCGGCGCAGTCCCGGTACGCGCCGCAGCCCGCCGCCGCGGATTCCGGCGTCCTGGGGCCGCACCAGGGCACGGCGGGCGCGCAGAAACTCGCCGAGAGCGTTCGTACCGTCCATGCCCCAACCGTAGGTCCGTATCGGCGCGGGTGACTGTCCCTGTCACTCCCAGGAACAGCGGGGTACTGCCGGGCGCGGTCGAGCACGCGCAGAGTCGGCAGCGGACGAACCGTCCGCACCGGTACGCAGCGAAAGGCACCCCACACCATGACTGACACCAACACCGTCTCCGGCGGAACTCTCACCCTCGCCGACGATCTGACCCTCACCCGCATGGGATACGGAACCATGCAGCTCGCGGGCCCCAACGTGTTCGGGCCGCCCAAGGACCGGGACGAAGCCGTCGCGGTGCTGCGCGAGGTGGTCGAGCGGGGCATCACGCACATCGACACCAGTGACTTCTACGGGCCCGCCGTCGTCAACGAACTCATCAGGGAAGCCCTGCACCCCTACCCCGCCGACCTGCGCATCGTGACCAAGGTCGGCTGCCGTCGCGGCGACGACGGCGGCTGGAACCTCTCACGGGACCCCGAGGACCTCAAGGCCCAGGTCCACGAGAACCTCCAGCACCTCGGCGTGGACACGCTCGACGTGGTGAACCTGCGCCTCGGCACCAACGAGGGGGGAACGGACGAGGAGCCGCTCGGCGACATGTTCGGCGCGCTGGCCGAGCTGCGGAAGGAAGGCCTGATCCGCCACCTCGGACTCAGTGCCGTCTCCGCCGCCCAGCTGACCGAGGCGCAGGCCATCGCGCCGGTCGTCACGGTGCAGAACCTCTACAACCTGGCCAACCGCCAGGACGACGCCCTCGTCGAGCGGTGCGCGGCACAGAACATCGCCTTCACCCCGTTCTTCCCCCTGGGCGGCTTCTCCCCGCTGCAGTCCCGGATCCTGACCGACGTCGCCGCCCGCCTGGACGCCTCACCCCAACAGGTGGCACTGGCCTGGCTGCTGCAGCGCTCGCCCGCCATCGCCCTCATCCCCGGCACTTCGTCGCGCACCCACCTGCGGGAGAACATCGCCGCCGCGGACCTGGTGCTGCCGGCCGACGCGATCGCGGAACTCGACACCATCGGCCGCTGACCGGAAGCGGCGGCCGCCCGCCTGTCGGCGTCGGCCGCCCGCGTCATCGGGCGGCGCCCACTCCTGACGTGGGCCGCAACCGCGGTACCTCGTGAGCGGCGGCGTCGGCACACTCCCGGCCGGCGTCGTCCTGACGGCCTGCGGAGCCCGTCTCCCCGCGGTCCCTGACCCGCCACAGCCACCCGATGTCCCGGCCGAACGACCACATCAGCAGCGCCAGCGCGAGCGCGACGACCCCGAACGTCATCGCGTACGGGAGGATTCCCGAGCCCGCAAGGAGCAGCATGACGCCCTGCAGGGCGGCCACCGTCTTGCGGGCGGCGCTCGGCGGCAGGGAGCCGTTCAGCCAGGGGAGGACCTTGGCCGCCGCCACGAAGGCGTAGCGCATGCCGCCGATCAGGAGGACCCAGGGTCCCAGGGACGTGGCGACGTACACGCTGAGCACCAGGATCAGGAAGGCGTCGACCTCCATGTCGAAGCGGGCGCCCAGCGCGGTGGAGGAGCCCGTGCGGCGGGCGACCTTGCCGTCGACCGCGTCCAGGATCAGGGCGACCGCGGTGAGAGCGACCAGGAGCGTGATCGGGGGCGGGCTCTGGAAGGAGTCCGCGACGAGTGCCGTCACACCGCCGACGAGGGTCGCCCGGCCAAGGGTGACGCGGTTCGCCGGGCCGAAGGAGCGGGTCCGGGAGCGGTGCAGTGCCCGCGAGAGCACGGCCCACGTGGCAAGCGCGAACGCCAGCCCCGTCAGCCAGCCCGCAGGTCCCATGCCGATCGCCGTGCCGAGCACGGCCAGCAGAAGGACTTGCACGCCCGCCCCCACAGCCGTCTCCTGCTGCAAGAGCCTCGCGTCGTACGTGTTGTTCAGGGCCACCGCACATCCTCCGGCCAGGTGACAGAGTCGATCATTGCCGCGTACCTTGTGCGCGACTTCGCAAAGGTCGGTACGTGCCTCGCCGCCCGACCGTTCAGCTGATTCGCTCAGCCCCTTCACAGGGATCACTCAGGAGGACGCCGAATGGACCGCTCCGCCCGCGCCTTCTGGCTCCGCTCTCCCGGCCACGCCGAGATAAGGGACGTCGACCTGCCGGAACCCGCCGAGGGGGAGGTGCAGGTGCGAACACTTTTCTCAGGGGTGAGCAGGGGGACAGAGACGCTCGTCTTCCGCGGCGGCGTGCCCGAGAGCCAGCACACGGCCATGCGCGCACCCTTCCAGGAGGGCGAGTTCCCCGGTCCGGTCAAGTACGGCTACCTCAACGTGGGAATGGTGGAGGAGGGGCCCCCGGAACTCCTCGGACGGACCGTCTTCTGCCTCTATCCGCACCAGACCCGGTACGTCGTCCCGGTGAGCGCCGTGACCCCCGTACCCGAGACCGTGCCCGCCTCGCGCGCCGTCCTGGCCGGAACCGTGGAGACCGCCGTCAACGCCCTGTGGGACGCGGCCCCGCTGCTCGGCGACCGGATCGCCGTGGTCGGCGCCGGAATGGTCGGCGCCGGTGTCGCCGCGCTCCTCGCCCGGTACCCCGCCGTCCGCGTCCAGCTGGTCGACGCCAACCCGGCGCGCGCGGACATCGCCCGAGCCCTCGGCGTCGACTTCGCGCTCCCCGCGGACGCCGCCGGAGACTGCGACCTCGTCGTCCACGCCAGCGCCACCGAGGCCGGACTCGCCCGCTCCCTCGAACTCCTCGCCCCGGAGGGGACCGTCCTCGAACTGAGCTGGTACGGCGACCGCCAGGTCAGCCTGCCGCTCGGCGAGGCCTTCCACTCCCGCCGCCTGGTCATACGCAGCAGCCAGGTAGGCACCGTCTCCCCGGCCCGGAGCGCCCGCCGCACCTACGCCGACCGCCTCGCCCTCTCCCTGGACCTCCTCGCCGACCCAGCCTTCGACGCCTTGCTCACAGGCGAGTGCACCTTCGAGGACCTGCCGCGAACGATGGCAGACCTGACCGAGGGCAACACGACCGCGCTGTGCCACCTGGTGCGCTACGACACCGAGCAATAGGGGGCGCAGCCCCCTATAGGGGCGCGGGGAACTGCGCGCCCAGCCCCCACTACCCGCAGTCAACAACGCACTCACTTCACCTCAGCCCCCTCACCGACCCCACTCCGCCCCACCCAGCGGATCGAACCCGACAGAAACTCCGACCGAACCCCCTGAACACGGAGAACAGACCGGCCGTACTACACGGCACGCCCCGGCAAGAGGGGTCAGACGCACCGCACCTGGAGGGTCGTCCGTTGTTCAGCATCACCGTCCGCGATCACCTGATGATCGCCCACAGCTTCCGCGGCGAGGTCTTCGGCCCCGCGCAGCGCCTGCACGGAGCGACGTTCCTCGTGGACGCCACGTTCCGCCGCGCCGAGCTGGACGACGACAACATCGTCGTCGACATCGGACTGGCCACTCGGGAACTCGGAGAGTTGGTGGCCGAGTTGAACTACCGCAATCTCGACAACGAGCCCGACTTCGCCGACACCAACACCTCGACGGAGTTCCTGGCCAAGGTCATCGCCGACCGCCTCGCCGAGCGCGTGCACAAGGGAGCACTGGGCGAGGGCGCCCGCGGACTGGCCGGCATCGCCGTCACCCTGCACGAGTCGCACATCGCCTGGGCGAGTTACGAGCGTGGCCTGTGAACAAGCACGCCGACATCATCCCCATGTCCCTGCGCGCCATGCACTTCGTGATGCCCGGCGGAGTGGACGACCTGACCAGGCCCAGCGGCGGCAACACGTACGACGCCCGGGTGAGCCTCGATCTCCCCGGCTTCGGCTGGCAGGTCCACAAGCACGCCGTCTCCGGCAGCTGGCCGACGCCCGGCGCCCCGGCCCGCGCGGAACTGGCCCGCACCCTCGGTGAACTGGCCGACGGCACCGTCGTACTGCTCGACGGAATCGTCGCCTGCGCCGTCCCCGAGATCATCATCCCGGAGGCCGAACGGCTGCGGCTGGTCGTCCTCGTGCACCTGCCGCTCGGCGACGAGACGGGACTCACGCCCGCGCTGGCCGCCGACCTGGACGCCCGCGAGCGCCGCACCCTGCGTGCCGTGCCCGCCGTCGTGGCCACCAGCGAGTGGGCGGCCCGCAGACTCGTGGCCCACCACGGGCTCGCGCCCGACCGGGTCCATGTCGCCGCGCCCGGCGCCGACATCGCGCCCCTCGCCCCCGGCACCGACGGTGTCTCGCGGCTGCTGTGCGTCGCCGCGGTCACCCCGCGCAAGGGCCAGCACCGCCTGGTCGAGGCCCTCGCCACCGTCACCGAGCTGCCCTGGAGCTGCGTCTTCGTCGGCGGTCTCACCCATGACCCCGAATACGTGACCCGGCTCCGGGCCCTGATCGACCAGCACGGCCTCGGCGACCGGCTGCACCTCGCCGGCCCCAAGTCCGGTGCCGACCTCGACGCCAGCTACGCGTCCGCCGACCTGATGGTCCTCACCTCGTACGCCGAGACGTACGGCATGGCCGTCACCGAGGCGCTGGCCCGTGGCATCCCGGTTCTCGCCACCGACGTCGGCGGGCTCCCCGAGGCCGTCGGGCTGCCGCCTCCCGTACTCGCCTCATGCCTGTCCGGTGCACGACGGAAGAGCACTTCGTTTTTGCCTGATCTGTCTG